>PWQB01000335.1 GCA_003556955.1 Nostocaceae cyanobacterium CSSed10_463m | reverse complement strand
CCCATGTTTAGCTTGTTCGACGGCTACACCCAGCATAAATGAATGCATCCAGCCCTTGGTACCACCATAGGGTGTATTCAAAGCTAATCCGTTAATACCTGCTTCAGAACCTGCGCTGACGATATTACCACGGGTTTTTTGTAAGTGGGGTAAGGCAAATTTTGTCATTAAAAATGCTGAACGAATGTTCATGCGGATAGTTTGATCAAAGACATCTAAGGGATAATCTTGAGTTTCCGCAGTTGCTAGAAATACGCCAGCATTGTTTACCAATATATCCAATTTGCCGTAGGTATTGATAGCACTTTGTACGCAGTTTTGCGCGGGAGTTTCTTGAGAAACATCACCAGGATAAACAGTGGCTTTAGCACCATAATGTCGAATTGATTGTACTACCTCTTCAATGGGATCGTCAGGTAAGCCATTGACAATGACAGATGCACCTTCTTTAGCAAATTTGTGCGCGATCGCTTCTCCAATGCCAGTCCCAGCACCTGTTATAATAGCCACCTTATTCTCTAACCGATTAGCCACAGGAATACCTCCTGAAAATCTGTTCTTTTTATCATTGTTCTACTCTCTGGTTGAGATACATCTGTCTTCAGTGGGGTTAAGTCACCTAAATGTTTTTGATAATGTTATGGACGACACTTATTAATTACCAGGTAGATTCTCATGACCTATACCCAAACCAGCGATCCTAATATTCGTGAATGTGTGCAATCATGGGTAAAATTAGACGTTGATCAACAGTTAGCTTTGTTTTGGTTCATTTACGAAGAAATGGGTAGTTCTATTACACCAGCCGCCCCGGCTGCGAGTACCGTTTCGCCAGAAATTGCTGAGGGCTTATTTAATCAAGTTCAGCAATTGAGTCACGAGGAACAATTGCAAGTTCAACGGGATATAATTACCAAAAAGGATACCCAAATTAGCCGGGAATATGGCTCTTTAAGTGATACCACAAAACTTTTATTTTGGTATCGATTAGCGCAAGAGATGGAAAGCGGCAGAATTATTCCTTTACCTGCGGGTTATCAGCTTTCATCTGCATCTCAAAGACTGTTGGATAAAATTAAAAACTTACCTTTTGAGCAACAAATTAATACTTTCCGTGATTACGTTTCGCCAATGGGTGCTGAACCGAAAGCTGGTGCGGAAATTTAACGTATAAAACAGAGATACAAGAACCCCTCCCCGCAGGCGAGGAGGGGAACTGGATTCTTGGTTAAATTCTATTTATGCATCTTTATATTAAATTGGTATAACAGATACAAAATAAGAGTGATAAATATAAATAATCTTAATTATTTTAATTGATTGACTGTATGTAGCAGATACACCCTCAAGCCGTAAATAACGCTCTTTGTTTTATATTTCCTAATATAGGCGATCGCTCAATTATTTGCATCTATCTTTTGGACAGTTTAAATATTTAATTTTGCGCGGTTTTAACTTTTGATTTTATTAGCTTCAATCGATAATTGGTAATATTAATAACTGACATAATTGTAACGATGTAGATTTGATTACCTGTGACATTTTCTAGAGGTATTCAGGGAGACTAGAGTATTGTTCAAGGGACAAAATAATTATTTTAATTATAGTGCAATACAGTTCAGTCAAGCATTTCTTCCTTTTCATTCTTCACTTGGTGTCCTTGGCGTACTTGGCGGTTCGTTAAAAAAAATGACCTAAACGAAGAGTTTGAATCTTAACTGAACCGTATTGAATTATAGTGATGATTAATAATCAATGATTTTTAAGGGTTTGAATTTTACAGCTAGGAAAAAAAGTAAAACCCCAAAGCTGGGAATCTCTGGGGTTTTTAACCTGACCACACTTATAGTTTTAATAGAAAATTCGGGAAAAGTCCCCACTAGAATGGACATAAATAGGTGAATTGGGTCGAAAAAATATTGGTCAGCCAAAAGATATTGATGCTATTTAAAGGTGAATTTTTGCTAGCGATGGCAATTTTCAGATTTTATAGACGGTTGCTAGTTCAAATCTCAACTTTGAATTGTGGCTTTTTCATCTATTTGATAGATAAATAAAAAGATATAATTTCCTGATTTATGTCTAAAGTTGTAATTTTCCCAGCTTGATTTATTTTTGTAAATACAGAAAAATAAAAACATCATGATACAACATGATTGTAGCCAATAAAAGTGACAGAAAGCCTACTTAATGCCCGCGCCTGTGGGCATTTTTTATAAATACACATAATTGTAGAGACGTTCCACCGATGAGACGTTCCACCGGAACGTCTCTACTAATAAAATTTGCGGTTGAACCAAGAATTTCCGCAGCTAAAGGTCGGGGAGTGTCAATTCATGGTTTTGCTGCAAGAATTGAATCACGGTGTTATACTTTTGTTGAACATCCTGGCGGTCTTGTGATTCTGGCAACCCTTCATGGCTACCCCTCTCGATCATGTCAGCATGACGCTGGAGAACTTGATGATATTCGGGATTTTGGGTGTAAGTGGCAATTAACGCGATCGCTTCTAGCAAATGAATGGTCACAGCTGCATCAGTCCGGCTGTTCTGGCGAATTTGGTTAAAAGCTTGATCGACTATCCCCTCAAAAGTTACTGGTTGAGCAATCACCCGCAATTGGTTATGATCATCATAGCGGTAGGCTGAGGGAAACTGTCTTTGTACAAGATGACACAGTGCAGCACTCAAACGGTCAATACATCGAATTGCTGTGAAAGGATCGTTGATTCCCGGAGAAATAGCACGCAGGGCAATTTCTACTAACTGTTGCAGAGGAAACTCCACATCCTGCTGTTCAGTACGTTCTCTTCCTAAAATAAATGTTTTTTGTAGTCTATGGTTAAGTTTGCGATTGACTCGTTTGCCAGGCCAAACTATAACCAGTTCGCTATCCTTAATTACAAACTTTCCTGGTCGAGATTTTACATGGATCAGGAGATTATATTTATAGGCAATTTCCATTAATTTGTCATTGTTAATGGCTTGTAAATAACCATTACTCTTGGCTTTAATTGGGTAAGCTTGCAATTCAAAATCGGGTGGAATTTCTCCTAGATGTAGTTGTTCGGTTGCTGGATTGACACCGATTTTTTCGGGAAATAGCCGATCAATAGCTTTGTCTAAATCTTCACTCACACTCTTAATAACGTGCGATGCTTGAATAATGGTTGATGCGTGATGAATAAAGTAAATGAGGACGGCGATGCTGAGAATCGCGAGGACGATACCGACTGTGACTGAAAGATGGGGAATAAACAAGTCATAGCCTATTCCATAAATAGCACGCAGCACCAGCAAGGAATAAATAAATGTGGCAATGAATGTACCCAGGACAATTTGATTGCCTGTGTCGCGCATAAAGTTACGCAGCAACCTGGGGCCGAAATTGGCAGCAGCCAGTTG
>PWQB01000085.1 GCA_003556955.1 Nostocaceae cyanobacterium CSSed10_463m | reverse complement strand
GGTCTAACACAGGAGGTTTCCCCTAGACCTGTAACATCCCCACCCTCTGAAACCGAAGACACTCCCACAACTGGGCTATTTTTTGCTGATATCCTCGTTAGAGGACAGCCCGTGTTTCAAATTGGTAGCTTGGGAGAACTCAGTGCTAGACAACGGGCGCAGATTATTAACCGCCGCATTGCTAGCGTTTTAGTCCGTTCCCAAACTGACAAACAAGTTTCTGTAGTCACAGATTCCCAACGTGGTATCGCCACATTACAACTTAATAACCGGGTTTTGATGACTGTAACTCAACAGGATGCCGAAGATTTTAACCTAGATATTGAAGCATTAGGACAATGGTGGGCAAATCAGTTAAATCGAGCATTTGATCAACCTCCACTAGCAATTGATGTGGGGCAAAGATTATTATCAACCCTGAGAACATTTCAGCGAGAAACCATCGACAACCTCCCCTCTGTTTTAGGAATGCTATTAGTAGTAATTGCTACGGGAATAGTAGCAGCTAGTATGCGCCATCTCACCCTGACTGGGGCGCAACATTGGGAAGTAGATCGCAACTCCAAAATCTTAGTTAGTCGTTTAGTATATGGTTTTATTTTGGTCATAGGTTCAATTGTAGCTTTGGGAGTTTTAGGGTTAGATTTTGCCACTTTACTGGGAACTTTAGGATTAACCAGTGTAGCCATAGGTTTTAGTCTTAAAGACATTTTAAGTAACTATTTTTCTGGCGTTGTTTTACTGGTATCTCGTTCATTTCATTTAGGAGACCAGATAGTTATTAAAGAATTTGAAGGTACTGTTACCCAAATTCAACTGCGAGCTACGACTTTAAAAACTTATGATGGGCGGGTGGTTTATATTCCTAATCAAGAAGTTTTTAGTGCCATTATTATTAATAATACCGCCACAACAATTCGCCGCAATACCATTATATTTGGCATTAATTATAATGTAGATATTGACAAGGCTAAAAAAATTATCAATGATGCTGTTTTGGGAGTACCAGGAATTGAAAAAGAACCAAAACCGGATATCTTAGTCCGCGAATTAGCTCCGAGTACCGTTAATATTGAAGTGCGATGTTGGGTAAATTCTCGGCGCTTACCATTCTTAGAAACTACTTCTTTAATGGCTCAAGCAATTAAAGAGGCATTAGAAGCAGCAGAAATTGATATGCCAACAGATATTTACACATTGAAATTTAGTGATGTCTTAACAGTTTCTGAGCAAAAATAGCTAAAATGAATTACCTTTTATGCCTATTTATGGATGCAAAATTTATTTACTATGGTAACTTTACGCAAAATTCGGCGATTATTTCAAGAAATTGTTTCGGAGTGGCAAGTTAATGAAGTTTCTCTGTTAGCTTCATCATTAGCATATTATACAGTATTTTCCCTAGCGCCATTGTTGGCATTAGTGATTATGATTGTGGGGACAATTTTTGGAGAAGCTGCGGTTCAAGATGAGTTGGTTTCTCAGTTGAGTGAACTGTTTGGTCAGGAGGGGGCGCAATTAATCTCTACAGCTATTGCTAATTTGAGAGTTAATCCTGAAGAACAAACGTTTCAACTTGTTTTCAATATCGCTTTTTTACTATTTGGTGCTACTGGAGTATTTACTCAAATTCAAACAGCACTAGACAGAATTTGGAAGGTAAAGCCAGCACCCAGAAACCGTGTTTTTAATTTATTGCGTAAACGTTTTTTATGTTTTTTAATGGTATTGGTAATTGCCTTGCTATTAATTTTGTTTTTTGTAACTAATACCATTTTAGCAAGATTAGTGATTTTTCTCAATGAACTAGTTCCCGGTTCAGGTTATTTGTGGCAATTTATTAGCTTATTAATTACTTTTATTGGGACAACATTTATATTTACTATGATGTATAGTATACTACCAGATGCGGAGGTAGCTTGGCGTGATACTATCGTTGGTGCGTTAATTACTTCACTCCTGTTTTTAGTAGGACAGTATTTCTTTGGACAGTTCCTCAGTCGAACTGATTTTGGTTCTGCTTATGGTGTGGCTGGCTCGTTTGTGATTGTGATCACTTGGATTTTTTATGCTGCTCATATTCTATTCTTAGGGGCAGAATTTACCAAGGTTTATGCCAAACAGCGTGGCGCTGCAATTATTCCCTCTGAATATGCTGTACACCTCAATCAAGAAGAACAGCATCAACAGTCATCTAAACCGAAAAAACGTTACCGTAGATGAAATTAGCTTCAATTACTGAAAACAATTTTTTTCGGCAGTTATTAAGAATAATAACTAATTAATATCAGATAAAATTTGTCTAGTTTATGAATGAGCCAAATATCAAGAAATTTTGGGATCAATTAAATAATACAAAGCTGTTCCGCTATGTATTACTGTTAGCTATTGCTTGGGCAATTGTTCAAGTTATGGCTTATTTTTCTACAGTAATTGTTATTTTTATGTTTGCTGGTATTCTAGCATTTTTGCTGAGTTATCCAGTTAAGTGGTCTGAACGGTTTTTACCGCATGGGATTGCGGTTATTATAGTTTTTTTAATGAGTCTGGTAATTTTGGGAGGGTTGATAGCTACCCTGGGTTTTGCTATCTTATCTCAATTTCAACAAATAATTCAACAAGCACCACAATTTATTGATTATGGTATTTCTCTATTAGACTCTTTACAAAATATCTTCACTAGATTCAATTTTAATGTAGATTTAAAAGCAGTTGAAGAGGAATTTCGTAATCAAATTCTAGCAGGTATTGGCACTGGCTGGTCAACATTTCAAGTTTTATTAACTAATTTAGTGGATTTAATTTTGATTGCTGTTGTAGCTTTTTTTATGTTGTTGGATGGTCAAAAAGTTTGGAACTTTATTGTCAAGATTTTACCGCGAAATGTTCGTCATAAATTCACTATAGCTGTACAACAAAACTTTTTGGGCTTCTTTTGGGGTCGTTTATTATTATCTTTATTTTTTGGGGTTTCAGTATTTGTTGTCTTTATTTTTCTGCAATTACCTTATGCCTTATTTTTAGCAGCGATCGCCGGAGTATTTGATTTAATTCCTGGCATTGGCGCTACAATTGGAATTACCTTAGTGGCGCTGATTGTTTTACCCCAAGGAATTTGGCTGAGTTTGAAAGTTTTAATCGGTTGTGTTGTCCTTCAGCAAGTGGAAGAAAATTTACTTATGCCGCGCATTATGCAAGGTTCAATTAATATGAATCCAGTGGTTATGTTTTTTGCTTTATTAGTCGGAGCTAGGGTAGCAGGTTTAGTAGGTATTTTTCTCTCAATTCCTCTGGCGGGAGTATTAATTAGTATGTTTAAAATTGAAGAAATGCAGGGGGGAAATTAGTAGAGACGCGATTCATCGCGTCTATTTATGGATCGATTCATCGCGTCTATTTATGGATCGATT
>PWQB01000764.1 GCA_003556955.1 Nostocaceae cyanobacterium CSSed10_463m | reverse complement strand
TGAGCCGAAAACCCTTGTAGAGACGTTCCATGGAACGTCTCTACATCCCTTAACCGAAAGGTATTGGTCCTACTATACCAAAAAATGTCGCGGTATGTCTGACTATGTTAGGGTAAATTAAGTCCTATTTTTAACTCTCCTGGCTCAAGCCACGGAGATTCTTGGTTCAACGAGTAGGGGCGGGTTTACCAATATGTTGGTTAATCATGAATCATATCTCTAAACCCGCCCCTACAAATAGACCCCTTGCGGTATTTCACCCAGAGGTGCTTCTCTCCTCAATCGAGAAACTAATCTACCCCACTTCGTTAAGGGTGGGGTTTTTGCATTAGCTATTTAGCCTGCTTAAGTGGGCTTGATTTGTATCGCTGAACCTAGCTTAAGGCACTTCACACAGAAAAAACTGCTAAAATAAATAATATTTCACAATTAAGCAATACCTTTGCAACAAAAGCGTCATAAATAATATCTACATTATTTAGCAATACATCTAAATATTCATTCTTACAGACAGCAATGAACAAGCAATTACATGATGGAGATTCCTCACTAAGCAATATTTCAGCGAATCAAGCTCATACCCAGTACCAAAATCAAGGGATTTGGAAGAAGACAGCCGCTTCTTTATCACTGGTGCTGCTGGGATCAGGTATGACCCTAGCCGGTGGTTATTTGGCTGGAAATCCTCAGCAGTTATCCCAGAGGACATCAAATTTGGCAGTGAGTCCAGCCCATGCAGCTCCTCCATTACCAAGTCCTACAGGTGCTAACTTCGTTACCCAGGTGGTGCAGAAAGTAGGGCCAGCAGTGGTCAGAATTGAAGCTTCCCGTACTGTCACCAGTCGCTTACCTGCTGCATTTAATGATCCCTTTTTCCGGCAATTTTTTGGATCTCAGCTACCAGAACAACAAAGTCGAGTAGAACGAGGCACAGGTTCCGGTTTTATTATTAGTCGGGATGGTAGCATTCTCACCAATGCCCATGTTGTGGCGGGTGCGGAAACAGTAAGAGTCATACTCAAAGATGGACGCAGCTTTGAAGGTAAGGTGATGGGGAGGGACGAATTAACAGATGTCGCTGTGGTAAAAATTGAGTCCAACAATCTCCCGACAGTAGAATTGGGTAACTCAGACCAATTGCAACCGGGAGAATGGGCGATCGCCATTGGTAATCCTTTAGGATTAGATAATACAGTCACCACAGGCATCATTAGTGCCACTGGTCGCAGTAGTAATCAAATTGGCGCACCTGATAAGCGAGTTGAATTTATTCAAACTGATGCAGCAATTAATCCTGGTAACTCCGGTGGCCCTTTACTCAATGCTCGTGGTCAAGTAATTGGGATGAATACCGCCATTATCCAAAGGGCGCAAGGGCTGGGTTTCGCTATTCCCATCAATACAGCTCAACGGATTTCCCAACAACTAATTGCTACAGGTAAAGCACAACACGCCTATCTAGGAATTCAGATGGTAGAGTTAACGCCTCAAATTAAGGAGCGTCTGAACTCAGACCCCAATAGCCAGATTACGGTGAATGAAGATAGAGGTGTATTAATTATGCGCGTGATGCCCAATTCACCCGCAGCTCAAGCCGGGTTACGCGCAGGTGATGTCATCCAACGCTTGAACGGACAATCAGTTACAGAAGCCAGCAGTATCCAAAAAGCCGTAGAAAACGCTCAAGTTGGCGGAAATGTCAACTTAGGACTGCGGCGTAATGGACAAAATATTAACTTAGCTGTGCGAACTGGTGCTTTACCCACTCAATCTGTGCAATAACTCAAACGCCCTCGATTGCATCTGGAAAAAATAGTGATAAATCAGGATTAATGATTTATCACTAATCCTGTTCGGCTATGCTCACAGCCAGCCGACTTTAATTTCTTATGAGTAAATTTAGATCAAATATCGTAAACCCAGAAATAACAAAAAAATACCATACAACTTCTTGATCATTTCGCTGCTGATGAATGGCTGATTAGCAAATAACGCTCCTAACAAATTACCAACTATCAGACCGACAGCGATAATGGCAGCATATTTAATATTTATGTTGCCGTTACGATAGTATACAACAGCGCCTAAAATACCAATAGGCAAAATTTGAGCAGCAATGGAAGTACCAGTGGCAAACTTCTGATCCAAACCAACTATTAATACCATTGCTGGAACCATAATTGCACCACCACCCAGTCCAAACATTCCACCAGTCAAGCCAGCAACCAAACCAATGCTTAACATTTGAATAACTATATTAGACATTTTGGTTAATATTTATAAACATATTTTTTCTGCGAGTAGAGACTTGGGTAACATCCCGTGAACACCTTTTTGGGGACTATTCACAACTTGAGTAATGTGAAAATTTACTGCTAAACTACACAAGACATAAGCATCTTCTGCCGATAAATTGGTGAATCGTTCCAGCAGAGCAATCATGTTTTGTAAAGCTAGTTCTAAGGCTGTATCTAAACTGGGAGCAAAACCCATTGTAATGATATCAGTCGGTGTTTCAGCTATAGGTGTTGTCAGTTGTAAATCTTTGCGGAGGGTGAGCTTAATTCTACCATTCATGGAAGTTTCAATGGCGGTCACATTCACTTCCCCATCTCCCTGGGCTGAATGTCCATCACCTAGAGAAAATAATCCACCGGGAACGAAAACAGGTAAAAATATCCGTGAACCTGCTTGGAGTTGACGATTGTCAATGTTACCACCATAGCTACCAGGTGGAATTGAAGTGCGGCAGTGTTCTGGAGTGGCAACACCAAGGATACCAAAAAATGGTCTCAGGGGAATTTTGATGCCACTATGGCTAGGAAACTCGGCGATATTGTTGGCTAAATCTAGAGGAATAAATCTCAGTGCAGGTTGGGTAAACTTTTGTGGTAATGCTCCCCAGCCTGTACGAATTGCATTAAAGCCAATTGGTAAACTAGGTGCGATCGCTTGTAATTCTACTTCTAAAACGTCACCAGGTGCAGCATCTCGCACATAAATTGGCCCTGTAAGTAAATGCGGTCCCCCCGCAACTTTACGTTCTGACGAAAGATTTTGGCAGATGTCCAGTAATTCTGGTGTGAGAAACTCTGGTGGTGCTTTGTCGTAAACGTAATAACCAGTGTAAGTTTCTACGTCTACAGTATCGCCAGAATCAATTGTGAGTACTGGTTTAAGTAGGTCAGAGAAACCACCCAGATGTACAGTTTCTCTCGTGGCTTTTAAAATATGATGAATCATTTCAGCATTTTTGCTGTTTTTGCGTTACTAATAGCAGTATAAATATATTTCTATAAGATTCCTATTTGAATTTTGATAGCTTGCGTGGCGTAAGTCATACAAAACGACCTATGCTCATATCTTGCACCAGGCGATTGTAAATCGCGGAACCATCCAGGCGTGACGCGAAGCGTCTTCCCGGAGGGAAGGCCACCTACGTGGGTTGAAAACCTTGATTTCTTATTAGTCCGCGCAGGCGGACTTTGTTTTGTATAGCCGCGACTTCTAGTCGCCTGGACTAGGTGCAAGATGTGAGTATACCTTGATTCCTTCTTCCCCGTTCCCCGTTCCCTGTTCCCTGTTCCCTACCTCTACGAGTAAATCCAGAAACCAAACCGGATTCCTATATTTCAATAAACCAACTGAAAAATTTCCCTGGTGAATATATTCATTTTTTTTAAGATTTGTTTCACATGAGTTTCAGACTGGTGATCTGGATAGACAGGTTAACCAAAAAGTTATACAATTTAATCTATAGTAGTAATTATACTTATTACTCCATCAGCAAACCATAGTAAAGATTTTCTGGTAATTGGATCAGATTGCGGAAAGATTCTATTACTATAAAAAAGTCTTGAGTGAGGAACAGCAAACAAATGGATGTAAAGCTGATTTTAGTGGGATTAACAGTTATATTTTCGGTTGCGTGCCTGTTCTTTGGTACTAAAAATGGATTTTATGACTCAGATAACTATCACGGTAATGGATCTGCACATTGACATCTATTGATGATACCAAGCTCAAAAGTTTGGTTGTCAAATAATTTTCCTGATCATAGGAGAGCATGAGGGATAATTTGTCAGCATCCTCTGGCGTTGATGCGGAAGAGGCGGCGAGTCAATTAAATTGTTTGCCCTATAGTGTTCAGCATCATGATGAGGGTGTGTGTTTATTAGTACGTATGGGACCACACCGCATTCTCCTCGATTGTGGGTTGAGTGACATTTCATCATTGCTGACCTCATTGGATAAGTCACTAATGCCAGCAGATTTGGTTTTAGTTAGTCACGCCCATCCAGATCACGCTAGAGGATTGCTAGACCTGCATCAGGCTTTCCCGCTTTTACCTATCTATGCTAGCGAAGTAACGAGCAAGTTATTACCTCTGAATTGGCTAGACCAAAACCCCCAGGAAATTCCTCAGCTTTGTCATGCTTTGCCGTTGCGATCGCCTGTAGAAATCCAAGAAGGTCTGGTCGTGGAATTATTTCCTGCCGGACACTTACCAGGTGCTGTAGCAATTTTATTAACCTATACTACAGATGATCGTGCTTATAGGCTACTATACACAGGGGATTTTTTCTTATCTAACTCTCGCCTGGTGGAAGGTTTACGTTTAGAAGAGTTGCGCGGATTAGAGTTAAATGTACTGATTATTGAAGGTACTTACGGCACATCACGCCATCCTCATCGCCGAAACCAAGAAAATCAACTAGCAGAACGGATTAATCGCGCGATCGCAGATCGTTGTTCTGTGTTACTTCCCACACCAGCATTAGGTTTGGGTCAAGAATTGTTAATGTTATTACGTTCTCATCACCACTTCACCGGACGAGACTTAGATATCTGGGTTGATGGTGCTGTTGCTACTGGTTGCGATGCTTACTTAGAATTACTGTCTCACTTACCGCCCTCAGTGCAGAACTTCGCCCGTCATCAACCCCTGTTTTGGGATGAGCGAGTGCGCCCACGAGTCCGGCGTTTGCAAGCAGAACATCGTGCCACAGTGGGCAAGTCTCCCTGCATTGTCCTGACAGACTCCACAGCTGATTTAAACCAATATTGCCAAACCGAAACAGGCCCTTGGGTGATTCTGTTACCCGAAAAAATTGATATAAAAATTAATCCCAAATATTCAGCAACCACCACAGACGAAAGTTATCTTCTCGCCCAGCATAGTGACGGACCCGGAACCACTCAGCTAATTCATAATTTGCGTCCTCAGCACGTCGTTTTTGTCCACGGTTCCCCGGCATATTTAGCCGATTTAACGAGCTTAGAAGAGTTACAGAACCGTTATCATGTCCATTCTCCGGCTGCTGGCACTTTAGTAGAACTACCAATTGGCGAGACATTTTTACAACCAGCCCCCCCAGAAACGAATTATGAAGGTGAACTGACAGAGTTAGGAACCGTGATCACCGTCACCTTACCTGATGCCATTACACATGACCCCCGTTGGCAACAGTTTGCCGACACTGGTTTAATTGAAGCTCGTTGGCAAGGTGAAGAACTGGTATTGCGGGGATTGTCTCCTAAAGAATTGTTGCACCAAAATGGCGATCGCTATACTTGGTCTGATATGGATTGTTGTGGTACTTGCCGACACCAAAGAGGGCAACGGTGTTGGAATACCGCCTCCCCCTTATATAACTTCAAGGTGACTCTTGAAGGTTACTGTCCTGCTTTTGAAGCCTTATCCAATTCTGAAACCCAGACTTAAATTACAGAGACGCAAGAAATTGCGCCTCTACTTAAGTTAATCGAGTCTCTACTCAGGATTGGAATCAGGTGAATGATTACGGATGCGTTCTGATTCTGGACAATCTTCCGTCATCAGAAATTCTGCATTACCACGTGGCACTGAGGCCAGCTTTTGGGTTACAGAACCTATACTTTCCAGACGAACCATTTCCTCCCAGGCGCAAACCTCGTCTTCTTCGTCTGTTTCATAGCGTAGAGTCACTAAATCCCCCTCTATATCGAGGATGCGGGCGCGTTCAATCCAGCGTTGCTGGTCCCGCAAGAATACACATACCTCGCGCCCGTCGCAACACAGTTGATAAATCTTGCGGTGTAGCATGTACTGCTTCTACCTTTTTAAACAACGTAGTTAAACCTGTGAAATTTGGATTTTACCCCATTGAAAGACACCTTTTAGAAATCTGTTCCGAGGTTCAAAATCACTGGTTCTGATGATTTTACCCATAGATTTGCCTTTATTTGCCAAAATCTAGAGAAATTTTAACTCACAGACTCACAGCTACTGCACCTGTTGAACGAAATTTCCTCTGGTTGTTCAGCGAATGTCTACCTCATAGAAATCACACAATTCGGTAATTCTCTTAACCAGGTAAATGTTTGCTGGTGAGTATTTCCGTGGTTGTGTAACAAAAAACACCCCAAATCAATGATTGATTGCGGTTGTTTGATTTGCTTTTTTGTACTCATTGGCATTGCTGGGAAGTCCGGGAACTCTGCTTTATTTTTATCCCTATGTATTTGATCTTAACTCATTCTCTGGCCGACCTTAATGCTTTTCCACAACAATTGGCAAATAGTTTTAATTCTACGCACTAAAAACCTGAAGATGAGCGTGCGTAGTAAAGGAAGGTGCTGTGAATTTGAGGAGCATAGCTGCTCTAAGAGGGGGATGAGCAGCAAGCAAATAAGGTGTTTCAGGGCTTTGGGCTGCTCATACTGTCGTAACTAAATAAATCAGGCATAGGCAGAAATTTCGCCATAGAATACAGTAGCAAAATCATCCAAGTTGATATTGCCGCAGAAATTCTATTGGCAGTAGCGCGGACGCTTCTCTTTTAATTTTACCCGCGTTAACTGCGTCGTATAAAGCTGAAAGTACTGCCAAATCATCTGACTGATAGCATTTAGTCGCCAGCACTTGATGGAGCAAACCCTCAGATTCAACACTAAGATATCCAGTTTGAAAAGCAGATTCAACGAGTGTGCGAATCATGTTGATTAGGGTAGAGTGAGCATTAACTTCACTCTAGTGTGGAATATTTCTTTTTTTTATTCATTGATATCAAACAGTAAACACTGGTGATACTTATTATATATAAATGTGATTAAGATCACAGTGTTGGTTAAATGAAATTTGATATGATCCCCGGATATTTTTTGCACCTTTGTGTCTAAAATACCTCCGGATTCGTTGGTGCATCAAATATAGGACTCCTGTCTGATTTCGGAACAATATTGTAGATAACATCCTGATGCCACAGGCTTTTCAGTCTCAGCGTATGTTCATAAATCAACGAGGATTCCTATATTTAGGAGAATTTTAGTCAGCAGCTTTGTTACTAGCTCGATTAGCACGTGCCTCAGCAGAAGCCATGACTTCATCAAAGTTCTCTAGCATTTCGCCAGGGAAATTTTCCAACATCCGGGTTGAAAGAGCTACGCGACCTTTACCTTCATCTAAGTCAATAATTACAGCCTTAATTGTTTGACCAACTTGAAAAACTTTTTCTAAAGATTCAATGAATTTTTGGCTAACTTGCTTAATGTGTAGTAATGCACTGAGACCATCTAAATCTACAAATATTCCAAAAGGTTTAATGCCAGTGATTTTGCCTTCTACAAGCTGATTTAGTTCTAATAAGCTGAAACTGCTAGAACGAGTTGCCAAGCGTTGCGAAAGTATTAGTTTGTTGGTATTGCGATTAATTTCTAAAAAACTCACAGTCAACTTTTGACCTTTAAGCGCTTCTAAATTATCACGCTCTGCTAAATGCGATCGCGGAATAAATCCTCGTAAAGAAAGCAAATCAACGGTAACACCACCTTTATTCACACCCGTGACCCTAACTTGCACCGTCTGACCACTTTCGTTCATTTGAGTCAGTCGTTCCCAAACTTGTTGAATTTCTAGTTGCTTTCGGGAAAGAGTGACTTGACCTTCTGCGTCCTGGTCTCGGATAATCAAAAACTCTAGTTCCTCTTGTAATGGCAGCACCTCCGATAAATCGGTGACTGCGCTCAAAGAAGCCTCATCACGGGGAAGAAAAGCAGATGACTTGCCACCAATATCTACATAAGCTCCATCGGGGTCAAGTTGAAATACTTTCCCACGTACAACTTGTCCTTTTTGAAATTGGTAGTCGTGTACTTCTAATGCTTTGGCAAAATCGTCCATTGTAAAAGACGAATTCGCTGGTTGAGAAAGTTTCGATTCGGAGTTCATGACAATTGAAGATAAATTATTATTTGATATGATGCCACTGGAGTTTTACTAAACGCCTCAGAAATTCCGACCTAGTAGGAGTGTTAGGTAATTATTCACTGATGATTTGGTAAGCAAAGTAACTGAAAATAGCGTGAATAGTCTCCCAGTGAGAAACTTCACAGTATTTTTCTGTTCAGTACAGCACGGCTTAAAGAGGAAAACCATCAGAAATCAATAAAAAGCCTATAGAATAAGCTTTTTGATTTTTGACCCTTCTCTGCGAGACACTACGTGGTAAGCGCAGCTATGCCGTAGGCTTTACGACTTCGCTCATGGTAAACTATTGACTTTCGCCCTGCGCTCCTAGACTCCCAACACACTACTAAAAAGTTGTTTCACCTGTTCCCAAGCATCAGCTGCGGCTTTAGGATTATAGCTGGCACGATGGTCACAGAAAAATCCGTGGTCAGCTCCATCGTAGCGAAACACACGATGAGAAATTTGGTATTTTTCTAACTCTGCGGCAATTTGATCTACCTGTTCAGCCGGGATGCTGACATCTTCCATACCAAAGAAAGTATATATAGTTCCTTTGATTTCTGGGGTACGGGTGATTGTGGGTGCGCCACCTCCTGGTGTGCGCGTAGTAATGCCAGCACCGTAGAAGGCCGCAGTAGCTTTAATATCGGGGAGGGTAGCCGCTAAATACGCCACATGGCCACCAAAACAAAAGCCAATACAGCCAAAGCTATCTGGTTTCACCTGGGGTAGAGTTTTGAGATAGTCGATAGCTGATTGAATATCACTCAACAACTCTGATGATTGAGTTTGATTCCAAGCATATTCTCTGCCAATTTCAATATCTTCTGAGGTGTAGCCTGTTGCAAAATCAGGAGCTTGACGTTGAAAAAGTGCCGGGGCGATCGCAATATATCCTTGTTGAGCAATTCTTTCTGTAACTTCTCGAATGTGAACATTTACACCAAAGATTTCTTGTAGTACCACAATTCCCGGATAAGCACCTGGTGCTTGTGGCTGTGCCAAATAAGCCGATATTTGGAAATTATCTTGCACAATTGTGACATTTGTGGTATCTAATTCTTGCTTGCTCATCAAACTTGTTAACCATGCTGTTGATATAAATATGCCAGTAATTCCAGCTATTTCCCAACAAGGTTAAATATTTCTGTTTAAAAAATTCTATATGTATATAAGATATCTAATATGTGATAAATGCACTTAATTAGTTACGTCTACTAATATAAACAGGTTTGGTAATGATTCAATTCCGTATTCAGCCAGACAGTGAAATTCCCGCCTCCAATCAGTTATTTAATCAAATTCGGTTTGCGATCGCGTCCCGGCAATATCCACCTGGGTATAAATTACCTAGCACACGGGCATTAGCCATGCAAACTGGATTACACCGGAATACCATTAGCAAAGTTTACCGCCAGTTAGAAGAAGACGGGTTTGTAGAAAGTCTAGCTGGTTCAGGAATTTATGTGCGTACCCAAGGCCATGAAGGTGGTGGTAGGTTGCCATCCTCTATGGTCAAAAAACAAACCGAAGATGCCTATAAACTGGTGCAAACAGCACTGGATGAAATGCTGGCTCAAGGTTATTCACTTCATCAAGCGCGAGAGTTATTTTTAGGTGAAATTGACTGGCGCTTACGTTGTAGCGCTCAAGTGCTAGTTGCCGTCCCGGCTCAGGACATAGGTGCTGGGGAATTGATGGTGTATGAGTTAGAACAGGCTCTCAATATACCTGTACAGCTGATAGCGATGGAAGAATTAACAGCAGTGTTAGATAAAACTAACTCAGCCACAGTCGTTACCAGTCGTTATTTTATTAGTGATGTAGAAGCGATCGCTGCCCCGAAATCTGTACGTGTAATTCCTCTAGATATCTATGATTACATCAAAGAACTGGAACTGCTCAAAAACCTGCCTAAGCAGAATTGTGTCGGCATAGTTAGCCTGAGTTCGGGAATCGCCAGAGCCGCAGAAGTAATACTTCACGGGTTGCGCGGAGATGAACTCCTGATCATGACTGCACAACCAAAAGATGCCTACAAACTGCAAGCGATCGTCAAGCGGGCAGAAATCATTCTCAGCGATCAAGCCAGTTTTCCCACTGTACACGCAGCAGTACAAGCATCATTAGAAGACCTGATTCGTCCACCTAAACTGATTAAAGTGGATAATTACATTGGGGCTAACTCGATCAACTTGTTAAAACGCGAACTAGGTTTAGGTTAATGTCCACCTAATTTAGTTATAATTCCTGAATCTTGGCAAAAATCCCTATTTTCATGGTGTCGAATATCAGCTAATTGATTTCCCTTCTTCAAAGGTGGTATTGGACATCCGCTACCATCTCAGGGACTCCAGATGCCCGGCGGCAGAGTGTCAATTATTCTATATGTAACTATACAGAAAATTTACAATTATTTATGGACGGAAATAGCAGGCAAAATACAGAAAACCCTTGCCAATTCGGCACTTAGATAAATGTGAATATCCGTAGATAGCAGGTATCCCCTAGCCATTAAATTTATTTTTTTAGTAAAAATAACCAGAACCATGTTCAGTGGATTAGTTATATATGCCATTATAAGTGGGTATAAGAATAAAAACAATCATAAGTATATCCAGATCGGCACTACTTACGTACCAACAAGGTCTGCCCAGTAATATAAATCCCAATGCTTAGACTGCTGTTCTAGACACCCAACTACTCCAAGGCAACCCCCATTTTACCAATGACAAACTTCTCTACTCTGGTTGAACTACTAAGCTGGCGAGCAACTCATCAGTCTGATCAGCTGGCTTATATGTTTCTCACTGATGGCAAAACAGAAGGGCCAAAATTCACCTACCAAGAGTTAGATCGTCAAGCCCGTGCGATCGCTGCTATGTTGCAGCAACACAATGCCAGAGGCGAAAGGGCTTTACTACTATATCCCCAAGGATTGGATGTCATGGCAGCATTTCTGGGCAGTCTTTACAGTGGAGTGATTGCCATTCCCGTACCGCCCCCCGACGCTGGCAGACTCAAACGAGCATTACCTCGATTAAGGGCAATTGTCAAGGATGCCAATGCAAAATTTGCCCTCACCAATCAACGTGTTCTGAGTATTTTGCAAGATTCAGAATTGGACTTTCCTGAATTTCAGGAAATGACTTGGCTCGCCACAGAAGACATCGACCCAGAATTAGCAGATCAGTGGCAAGACCCCGAAATTCAACCAGAAACCTTAGCATATCTGCAATATACCTCCGGTTCTACCTCTACGCCCAAAGGCGTAATGATCAGCCATCACAATCTGATCCACCACTGTCACTACCTGCAAAAAGCTTGTGGCTACGATGCTGAAAGTGTTTCCATTACCTGGATGCCCTACTTCCATGATTATGGTCTAGTGGAAGGACTAACAGAACCTCTCTACAATGGTCATCCCTGTTATGTCATGTCCCCCCTGGCCTTCATCAAACAACCAGTCCGTTGGCTGCAAGCGATTTCCCGCTACAAAGGGACTCACAGTCAAGCTCCTAACTTTGCTTATGAGCAGTGCATTCTCCGTGTGAATGAGCAGCAACTGGCAACCCTGGATCTGAGCAGTTGGGTAGCAGCAGGTAACGCCGCAGAACCCATTAACCCAAGGGTATTAGAGCAATTTTTCGAGAAGTTTGCCCCCTGTGGTTTTCGTTGGGAAACCTTCGCCCCAGCCTATGGTTTGGCAGAAAATACTTTACTAGTCTCCACCAGTCCGAGAAACACATCACCAGTTCTGTGCTTGGTGAAAAAATCGGCAATCGAACACAACAAAATTGAAGAAGCTACTAGCTGGAGTTCAGAAGTACGGGCAATTCCCGGATGTGGTCGCTTAGTGTGTGATACTCAGGTGGCAATAGTCAACCCTGATACCCTCAAGCGTTGTCTACCCAATGAAGTAGGCGAAATTTGGGTGGCTGATCCCAGTGTGGCTGGGGGTTACTGGAATCGTCCCGCAGAAAGTGAAGAAACCTTTCGCGCCAAGATTGCTGATAGCAATGATGGGACTTTTCTCAGAACAGGAGATTTAGGCTTTCTCAAAGATGGGGAGCTATTCATCACCGGCCGGATGAAAGACCTCATTATTATCCGGGGTACAAATCACTATCCCCAAGATTTAGAGTGGACAGTCCAGCAAATTCATAACTGCTTACGTCCCGACTACGGTGCAGCCTTCTCTGTTGATGTGGATGGAGTTGAGCATCTGGTGATAGTGCAAGAGGTGAAACGTCACAGCGAAGCGTTTGAACCAGAAGAAGTTATCAGTAATATTCGCCAAGCGATCGCCGAAATCCACGAACTCCAAGTTTACGCCGTGGCCTTAGTCAAACCCGGTAATGTCCTGAAAACTTCCAGTGGCAAGATTCAACGCCGTGCTTGCAAAGCCAGCTTCCTGGCAGGGGAATTGGGTGTGTTAGCTGATTGGAGCGAAAACCCCAAATTTAGTCATGGCTATCGGCAACTGTCAGAAGAAGTCGATTCCTTACTCAATCAGGTGCAAGTTACCCACTAAGGAGAACACCATGCAACAACTCAAACAATATTGGGTCGCAGAAGCACTAGAAAAAGATTTGGGCGATCCCGGCAACCCAGATAATATGATGTCGTTCCAACAGGTAATTGACCTCGATGAACGAGAAGAATTTCCCCACGTCATCATCAACTGGCTCTATAACTGGAAACTCCAACATTACTACGTCCCCACAGAATGTGGTGGTGAGTTCACGACTTTTGATGAATTTATCTCCTTTGTCAGGGTCTTGTCTCGGCGAGATCAAACAGCTGCGATCGCCTTTACCACCATGTTCTGGTCTTACTTGGTATGGATGGCAGGTAATGACGAGCAAAAGCGCACCCTAGCCAGCTTTATGAAGGATGCCAACGGAGCCATGTGCTTGGCTTACTCCGAAAAAGCCCACGGTAGTGATTTACTCGGTGGTGATGTCCGGGCTACCAAAG
>PWQB01000697.1 GCA_003556955.1 Nostocaceae cyanobacterium CSSed10_463m | reverse complement strand
GTGCGAACGATAAGATCCACTTGGTAACTAGCATTTTGGTGTTTGCTTGCCAAGAGAACGCAATATATTCCATATTTACAGAGTGTTAAGTTTCTGAAAAGTCTTATCATTCTGAAGGCTCAAAAGCAAACGAACTTCTCTTTACTTCTCTTTGAGAAAATCCCAAACTTATTAATTGGGAGATTGATCAACCGCAACCGATTTTTAGGAACTTGAGATTGTATGGCCAACGTTTACGACTGGTTTGAGGAGCGCTTAGAGATTGAAGCGCTCGCTGAGGACGTAACTAGCAAGTATGTCCCCCCCCATGTAAATATCTTTTATTGCTTGGGCGGAATTACCCTAGTTTGCTTTCTAATCCAGTTTGCCACTGGATTTGCGATGACTTTCTATTATCGTCCCACAGTGGCTGAAGCTTACTCTTCGGTAGAGTACATCATGAATGATGTCAGCTTTGGCTGGCTGATTCGCTCCATTCATCGCTGGTCTGCCAGCATGATGGTATTAATGATGATTCTGCACACCTTCCGGGTGTACCTCACCGGCGGTTTCAAAAAGCCCCGTGAGTTGACTTGGGTTAGTGGTGTCATCCTAGCTGTAATCACCGTTTCTTTTGGTGTTACAGGCTATTCTCTACCTTGGGACCAAGTTGGTTACTGGGCGGTAAAAATCGTTAGTGGCGTACCAGAAGCAATTCCCGTAGTTGGCGTTTTTATTTCTGATATGTTACGTGGCGGTTCCAGTGTTGGTCAAGCAACACTGACTCGCTACTACAGCGCTCACACCTTTGTACTACCTTGGTTAATTGCGGTGTTCATGCTGTTTCACTTCTTAATGATCCGCAAACAAGGTATTTCCGGTCCTTTGTAATCTGATAATTCAGCCAAAATGCAAAAAGGCCACAGCTTTCAGTTTCCAGATGCAGATGTTTGTTTTAAACTTATGAGAAATCGGCAATTAATATCTTATAAGGGACAATAAGAACAAAGACTTGTATTTGAGGCTGAAAGCTGTAAACCCCAGCCGCCAGGCGAAAGTCAAAAGTCAAAAGTCAAAAGTCAAAAATGATTTTAGACAGTTGGGCTATTTACTTTGTACTGTACTGGGTTGGTCTCATAGCTGATGGCTTTCACAAATGCTTTAACTGAATTTGAGCAGGAGAGCTTATTTAAATATGTCAACGCAAAAAAAACCCGATCTGAGTGATCCTCAGTTAAGAGCTAAACTCGCCAAGGGTATGGGTCACAATTACTATGGTGAACCCGCTTGGCCTAATGACCTACTGTATGTATTTCCCATTGTGATCATGGGTTCATTCGCTTGTATTGTGGCTCTAGCTGTGCTAGATCCAGCAATGACAGGTGAACCAGCAAATCCTTTTGCCACACCTTTGGAAATTTTACCAGAGTGGTACTTGTATCCTGTGTTCCAGATTTTGCGATCGCTTCCTAACAAACTATTAGGAGTGTTAGCAATGGCCGCTGTACCTCTGGGATTAATCCTCGTTCCTTTTATTGAGAACGTTAACAAGTTCCAAAATCCCTTCCGTCGTCCAGTTGCAACTACAGTGTTCCTCTTTGGTACACTTGTGACTCTGTGGCTAGGTATTGGTGCTGCTTTACCATTAGATAAATCCTTAACATTGGGATTGTTCTAAGCTAGGCAGTAAATAGCCTTTGACACCTGTAGTTTCCAGATCATCCCCCAAATTTAGCAGTTAATTGCAGAAGGCTGACTTGCTAAGAACTGCAACAAGCAATGTCCACTGAAGTGTTGTTTGAAAGCTGCTCATACTTTTGGCTGATGTAATTTTGGCACCTACAGGTGTCAGTTTTAGTGATCCGGTCAGGACTGAGGATTTTGAGTTTTGGATAAAAGATATATTCCCAACTCGAAATTCACTAAGAAACTACAAGTACAGACATTTTTTACAAAGGGCGGTGATTAGCCCCAGAATACCCGTATATTTATAGCGGGGAATATCAAATAACTTTTATTCAAGTCAAGGTCAATGCCTAGCATAGTGCAGCAAGACCATCTGGCGGTGAAGAGCGAACTTAAGCTCCTAAACTACGTACAACAATGGTTTGAGCAATTCTGTTCCAAATATTTATCTCAATTTGGCTGGTCAGAAAGCCAACTTTATCGCCTTAATTTAGCATTAGCCGAGGGTTTTACCAACGCAGTTCGCCATGCTCATGGTGCTTTACCACCAGAAACGACTATAGAAATTGAAGTGAGTCTGTGGATTGACAGACTGGAGGTGAGAATTTGGGATCAAGGCAAACCCTTTAATCCTGATGCGATCGCCGAACCACAACCAGGTACTCTCCAAGTAGGGGGATATGGCTGGTTTCTCCTGCGACGATTGGCTGACCATGTTGTTTATGAACGTAGTACAGATGGTAAAAATTGTTTACTGATTCTCAAGTATGCTAGAGAAGATTCAAAGTAAAACAGATAAAATAGTTCTGTGATCAAGTTACCTAATTTTCGTTGATTTTTACCGTAATTTACTGAAAATTTAAATGCGGATTGATACAGCCGAAGAAAAGCCAAATTTAAATCAGAAATTTCACAAACAAACTAACCATGTATTTGTGTTTTTAGAGATTTTTGCCCGCGAAGGTGGAATCCAATCTTATGTTAAAGATATTTTTCGTGCTTATGCGGGATTAAATATTGGCTGTAGAGCAGAAGTTTTTTTGTTGCGCGATAGCGTTGACAACTCAAATCCGTTAGAGTCAGATAGGTTAAAATTTTATTACTTTCAAAATAAATCGCCTCAAATGGGGAGGCTAAAAATGGCAGGAGCTTTGCTGAAGTTTCTGTTACAAAAACGCCCCCAGCAGGTTTATTGTGGTCATATTAAGCTGGCTGTCCTGGTTAAAACCCTATGCCAACCCTTGGGTATTCCTTACACAGTTCTCACTTATGGTAAAGAAGTTTGGGAACCTCTAAAAAAAAGTGAAAGGAACGCTTTAGCCTCAGCCAATGCCATTTGGACAATTAGCCGCTATAGCCGCGATCGCGCTTGTGCTGCCAATAATCTAAATCCTGATAAAATTAAGATGTTGCCTTGTGCCATTAATGGTGATCAATTTACTCCTGGTGCTAAACAGCCAGAATTAGTTGAGAAGTATGGTTTAGGTAATACTAAGGTATTAATGACCGTGGCGCGACTGTGGTCAGGAGATATTTATAAAGGTGTAGATGTGACAATTCGCGCCCTGCCTCTAATATCACAAGTGTTCCCAGAAGTCAAATATTTAGTCATTGGTCGGGGCGATGACCAACCGCGATTAGCCCAGTTAGCAGAAGATTTAGGAGTGAGCGATCGCGTCGTATTTGCGGGTTTTGTGCCGATAGAACAATTAATAGCCCACTATCGCCTTGCTGATGCCTATATTATGCC
>PWQB01000478.1 GCA_003556955.1 Nostocaceae cyanobacterium CSSed10_463m | reverse complement strand
TTTAGCCCGGAGAGTGTCAATCAAACCAATCTTGACCTCCTGGTAATTCGGCTAAATAATGATCAATAATATCGGGTAATTCTTTAACCTGATATTTATAAGTTAAATGTAAAAGCTTGCCAGCCAAATTAATTAACATCTCTTGATTCAGCCTTTGTGTAATTTGGCTAGGTTTTAAAGTACCCTGAAAGATTTCAGCACTCGCTGGTCTAATGGCCATTGATAACGCTTCTTCTAAATATTCTTGCCATTCATCAGCTTTAATATAATAAGATGTTTGATTGCTTTTAACATTTAATTTGGCGATTTGAATTACTGAGTCAGAAATAGATGCAATCCATGAATTAGTTAAACGTTTTTCAATTTGATTTTTAATGAGATGAATAAATAATCTGACTAAAAAAGCTTCTATTTTTCGGAGTATTGCCTGTTTACTCATCTCCTCCAAATCATCAATAATTTCCAAGGCATCATCATAACGACCTTCTAAGATACTTTGTCTTAATTCTATTAATTCTTGTGTCATATATTTGGGGAAATGGGGCAAGAAAATAAATAAAAATAATCATTATTGAGGACAGAAGCAAAAAAATTAAGTAAGTCGGCACAAATAAACCTAACTATGTAACAGAATATAAAAACTCCAAAACTCTTATGATTGCTTCGTTCCACTCCGTTCCACATGGCTAACGCCACGCTCCGCGAACGCAATGACATACATTGAAATTTTCACGCCGACTTACGTACCGCAATATTAGAATTTACATACATTGTTCAAATTGGTCAATAGCTTGAATATCGTCGGAAATCTGCACGCATTTTTCTAATAAAGCAATATTTAGTTCTGGTAATAATTCACTGGCAGTAATATGTTCATAACCATAAGTAGCTAAAAATATAGATGGTGTTTCTTCCCGTAAATGGTAAACTTTGAGCCGATTGATTTGCCAAACCCAAACCTCAGCAACTCCCAAACGGTGGTAAATTTCTAACTTCTCAATGCTACCACTGGTAATGATTACCTCTATGGCTAAATCTGGAATATCTTTCTTCTCTCCAATGGCATAGCACTCATCTGGTTCAACTCCAGCCTGTTTGAGTTGTTTTCTAATAGTGGAACTCCCCATTGGGCTGAAGCGAATTCGCCTTGAGTAAAGATAGCGTTCTATTAAAATAGCCAAACGTTTTTTGAGATTTTCATGTCTGATAGACGGTGACACAATTTCTAAAATTCCATCTAAGTAGGTGACACGGTAATGAGAGTTATCTTCTAGTTTGGCTAGTAACGCTTCATACTTTTGCCAACTGATACCACTAATGATGAATTTTTCTTCTGGGTCATCACTAGATGCAAGTTCGGAATCGTTTAAAAGTTCCTTCAGGCTGCTGACCATTGTTTTCTGTCTCCTAGTAAGGCTTTGCTGGTTTTCTGCGGTCATGCCTTTTGCTGGTTAGTTTTAATTATAATTTTAATTTCCCGGATGACTGCAACTTCTATTCACCAGGGCTTTTATAATGCTGTTATCCTCGTAACGAGAGACACAAAACGCCCCTGAAAGATTCATCGCCATGCCTCAGTATCCGGATCTCGAACAAGCGCTAAAATATAACTTTGGTTACGACCAATTCCGCCCCGGACAACGGCAAATTATCGAAGATGCGCTGCAAAATCGGGATTTGCTGGTGGTGATGCCGACTGGTGGAGGGAAATCTCTGTGCTTTCAGTTACCAGCATTGATAAAACCAGGGTTAACGGTAGTGGTTTCACCGTTAATCGCTTTGATGCAAGACCAAGTGGAATCGCTGCGAAATAATAATATTTCGGCGACTTTTCTCAATAGCAGTCTCAATCCTCATAAGGTGCGATCGCGCGAAGAAGCCATCCGCAATGGTAAAGTTAAATTACTCTACGTCGCCCCAGAACGGCTGTTAAGTGAAAGGTTTCTACCATTCCTAGATTTAGTACATCACCAAGTCGGCATTTCTACCTTCGCCATTGACGAAGCCCATTGTGTCTCGGAGTGGGGACACGATTTTCGTCCAGAATACCGCCAGTTGAAATCTCTGCGAAAGCGTTACCCAGATGTTCCCACCATCGCTCTGACCGCTACAGCTACAGATCGCGTCCGTGGTGATATCATTCAACAATTAGGGTTAAAGCAACCTATCGTTCACCTCGCCAGCTTTAACCGTCAAAATCTTTATTACGAAGTTCGTCCTAAATCGAAGTCTGCTTACGCGGAAATCTTAGAACTAATTCGGGAAACTGATGGTTCCACAATTATCTATTGTTTAACTCGGAAAAAAGTCGATGAACTCACATTTAAACTACAAAATGATAAAGTGGCAGCTTTGTCTTATCATGCTGGTTTAAGTGATGAAGAACGTTCAAAAAATCAAACTCGATTTATTCGAGATGATGTGCGGGTGATAGTGGCAACAATTGCCTTTGGAATGGGAATTAATAAGCCAGATGTGCGGTTAGTTGTTCACTTTGATTTACCCCGAAATTTAGAAAGTTATTATCAAGAATCAGGTAGGGCGGGCAGAGATAGTGAACCATCCCGGTGTACGATGTTTTTTAGTTTTAGTGATATTAAAACTATTGAATGGAGTATTAATCAAAAGGCTGATCCTCAAGAACAATTAATTGCTAAACAACAGCTACGTCAGGTAATAGACTATGCTGAAGGTACAGATTGCCGGCGGACAATTCAGTTAGGTTATTTTGGCGAACGTTTTCCGGGTAATTGCGGTAACTGTGATAATTGTCGTTATCCTAAACCTGTCCAAGATTGGACAATTGAAGCCATGAAGTTTTTATCTTGTGTGGCGCGTTGTCAGGAAAGGTTTGGAATGCTGCACATTATTGAGGTGTTGCGGGGATCTAAAAGTCAAAAAGTTATCCAGAATAAACACGATAAACTTTCTACCTACGGTATCGGGAAAGATAAAACTTTGGATGAATGGCGAATGTTGGGACGTTCTCTATTACATCAAGGGTTGTTAGAACAAACCAACGATGGTTACTCGGTTTTAAAACTTAATGCTTTGAGTTGGGAAGTGATGAAGCGACAGCGCCAGGTTTCTATTGCTGTTCCTGTGGCGCAGAAATTGAGTTTAGTCGGGGAGAGTGATAAAGCTGTTGAGGCAGAATTATTATTACAGAGGTTGCGATCGCTCCGCAAGCAACTGGCTGATGAACAGTCTGTCCCTCCCTACGTTGTCTTTCAAGATTCTACCCTGAAGTTAATGGCACAAGCCCAACCGCAATCTTTAGCCGACTTCGCTAAACTTTCTGGGGTAGGTAGTCACAAATTAGCTCAGTATGGTGAAAAATTCCTGGCAGAAATTAAAGCCTACCGTCAAGAAAAAGGTGCGCCAATACAACAAAATTATTCTCTGGGTGCGATAGC
>PWQB01000760.1 GCA_003556955.1 Nostocaceae cyanobacterium CSSed10_463m | reverse complement strand
TACGGCGTGAATGTGGTGTGTCTAGAGATGGTAGTAAGGCTTCTAACGTTCTCAAAGCCGCTAGATTATATGGTTTAAACGCCAAAGGATTTAAAAAATCTTTGGCAGATGTGCAGCAAATTAAACCTCCTTTTATCGTCTTTTGGAACTTCAACCACTTTTTAGTCGTGGAAGGGTTTGTTGGCACAACCGTCTATCTCAATGATCCAGGAAACGGACCGAGAAAGGTTACTTTAGATGAATTTGACCAAGGGTTCACAGGGGTAATCCTCGTCATGGAACCGGGACCGGAGTTTAAAAAAGGCGGCAAAAAAAAGGGGATTATCACTGCCTTAGCCTCACGTTTGCAAACTTCCCGTTCCGCAATTATTTTCTGTTTAGTTGCTGGATTGCTGTTGACAATTCCTCGCTTGGCTGCACCTGCCTTTACTCAAGTATTTATCGATGAAATTATCATCGAAAATCGGACTGATTGGTTGCGTCCCCTAATTTTAGGCATGGTCATAGCGGCTTTGTTAAGGGGTTTGTTAGCTCGTTTGCGGCTGATGTATCTGCGACGATTACTATTAAAACTTTCAGTTACCATGTCGGGGCAGTTTTTGTGGCAGACTATTCGTTTGCCAGTAGGGTTTTACGCCCAACGCTTCGCAGGAGAAATTAGTAGTCGCGCTCAACTCAATAATAAGGTAGCCGAAGTTCTCTCAGGACGTTTGGCAACCACTGCCATAGACTCTATCATGATGGTGTTTTACGCCCTGATCATGTTGTTCTATGATCCATTATTGACCTTAATTGCTATTGTCTTCGCTGCCGCTAACTTCGTAGCTTTGCAGTCTCTATCCCGTAACCGAGTAGATGCCAATTTGAGATTGTCTCAAGAAAGCGGAAAGGTAGCTGGGGTAGCTATTAGCGGTATTCAAAGCATAGAAACAGTCAAAGCCAGTGGGTTAGAGTTTGACTTATTTGCTAAGTTTGCCGGCTACTACGCCAAATCTATTAACGCCCAACAAGAATTAGGACTACCTAGCCGCATTCTGGGAACTTTGCCCACAGTATTGACTTCTTTGGCAGTAACCTCAATTTTAGTCGCAGGGGGATTTAGGGTCATGCAAGGAACCCTCAGTATCGGGGGGTTAATTGCCTACCAAACTTTAACACAGGAATTTCTCAAGCCTGTGAATGAATTAGTCAACTTTGGTAGTACCCTACAAGATTTAGAAGCAGACTTAAATCGTTTAGATGACGTTTTAGAAAACCCAGTAGATCCCGAAGCCGAACGAGAAGTTGACCAAAATAACTTTAGTCCAGCCTATAGCGAGGAGTCTTTTAAATTACAAGGATATGTAGAACTACAAGGATTGACCTTTGGCTACAATCGCTTAGATGAACCTCTGATTAATAATTTAAGTTTGAGCTTAAAACCCGGAGAAAGAGTTGCCCTGGTGGGTGGTAGTGGTTCGGGTAAGTCTACTGTGGCTAAGTTGCTGACTGGACTTTACCAACCCTGGTCAGGGGAAATGCTGTTTGACGGTATCCCCCGGCATCAAATTACTCGCCCTATCTTGGCTAATTCTCTGGCTATGGTGGAGCAAGAAATCTTTCTGTTTGCGGGTACTGTGCGGGAAAATCTCACCCTTTGGGATTCAACTGTACCAGAAGAGGATCTGATCAGAGCTTGTGAAGATGCAGCTATCCACGATTTAATTCTGAATATGCCTGGTGGGTATAATAACCAACTAAGTGAAGGAGGGATGAACTTAAGTGGAGGACAACGCCAACGATTAGAAATTGCCCGTGCTTTGGTGAGAAATCCCTCTGTCTTAGTTCTAGATGAAGCAACAAGTGCGCTGGATGCAGAAACTGAGTTGATCATTGATAGAAACTTGCGTCGGCGCGGTTGTTCTTGTATCATCGTTGCCCACAGACTGAGTACTATTCGTGACTGCGATGAAATTATTGTCTTGGCTAGAGGAAAAGTTGTACAACGAGGCACTCATGAAGAGTTACGCAGTCGCCCTGGAGTTTATACACGCTTAATTGGTACTCAAGAAGAAGGATAATCAATAGCACTCAATAAGCTAATAATTACTCACTTTTCCTCACTTTTCTTGACAATCCGCGAATAAGCTCACGCATTACACCAGTTTTAGTTCTTGATGTCTGTTCACAGTAAGCCTCTAGTAAATCTAGTTCTTCGGGTGGAATCCTTATTGTTAGTCTTCTTTCGTCTTTCATTGTCTGCTGATATGCTGTACAACAAGTATATTTTACTAGGATTCAAGACAGAACTCAAATTAAGCAACAAGCATCGCACTGAACTATTGAAGCACTGTGGTGTAGCTCGTCACGCCTGGAACTGGGGACTAGCTTTAACCAAGCAAATACTCGACTACAATAAAGCCAATCCAGAGGAGAAAATAAAATTTCCTTCTGCAATTGACTTGCATAAGTGGTTGGTAGCATTGGTAAAGCCTGAGAACCCTTGGTACTTTGAAGTCTCAAAGTGTGCGCCGCAATATTCACTACAGAGGCTCAGAACAGCCTGGGATAGATGCTTCAAAAAAGTATCAGGCGCTCCCAAGTTCAAGAAGAAAGGAAAATCTGACTCATTTGAGTTAGACGGAACAATTAAAATTCGTGGTACTCACAAAATCCAACTTCCCAAGTTAGGCATACTCAAAACATACGAGAGCTTACCCCAGGTTCAACCTAAATCTGTAGCTATTAGTCGCACTGCTGACCGTTGGTATATCTCGTTTCGGGTTGAGGTGGAGCCGACAGACACGCATTCGCTAGTTGACGTTGTAGGCGTTGACCTGGGTATTAATGCTCTAGCGACATTATCGACTGGAGAAGTGTTTGAGGGTGCAAAATCATACCGCAACCTAGAGACAAAACTATCTAGACTTCAATGGATAAACCGCCATAAAGTCAGAGGTTCGGCTAACTGGAAGAAAGCGCAATCTAAAATTGCACGACTACACCAACGCATTGCTAACATCCGCAAAGATACATTACATAAACTCACTACTTATCTAGCCAAGAACCACGGCACGGTAGTCATCGAGGATCTAAATGTGTCTGGAATGATGGCGAACCCGAAACTAGCTAAAGCAATCGCTGACATGGGATTTTATGAGTTTCGTCGTCAGTTAGACTACAAAACTAAACTCTATGGCAGTGAGTTGGTAGTAGTTGATAGATGGTATCCCAGCAGCAAAACTTGCTCTGACTGTGGAGTTAAGAAAGAATCTCTGTCCCTCAAAGAGCGTGTATTCAAATGTGAGCATTGCGGATTTGAATGTGACAGGGATCTAAACGCAGCGATTAATCTCAAAAACGCGGCGAGTCACGCCGTGTCAGCTTGTGGACTGGTGAGTGCCGACACTGCCAGGATGAAGCAAGAAGATTTCAGTTTGTT
>PWQB01000076.1 GCA_003556955.1 Nostocaceae cyanobacterium CSSed10_463m | reverse complement strand
CCAGATACTCCCCACAATCTGAATGATATATCACTGCGTTATTTAGGTTTAATTCTCAAAAGTTATGAAGATTTAGTTCCTAAAGGTCAAACCATTGCTGACATCAGTATTGCATCTGTAGGATATTATTGCTGTTTGCAAGTTCACGCTACATTTCAACTTGTGCAGAAGTTACGAGAAGAATTAGCAAACTTTCCAGATTTGCACAAATTATTGTTAGAAGTAGAACAACCGCTAGAAGCAGTTTTAGCGGAAATGGAATATACAGGTGTTTGCATTAATTCAGCTTATTTAAACGAATTATCGCAGCAGTTAGAGATAGATTTAGCCAAATTGCAAGAAACAGCCATTGAAATTGCTGGAGAAACATTTAACTTGGGTTCTCCTAAACAATTGAGCGTAATATTATTTGATAAATTGGGATTAAGTACCAAATATTCCCGAAAAATCAAAACTGGTTACTCTACAGATGCGGGAACATTAGAAAAACTCCAAGAAGTTGATCAAACTGGGTTCGTTGATGCCATTATGGAGTATCGCACCTTATCTAAATTAAAGTCTACTTATGTAGATGCGTTACCAGCATTAGTCCGTCCAGATACTCAGCGACTCCATACTAATTTTAATCAAACAGTAACAGCTACAGGTCGTTTATCTTCTTCTAATCCCAACTTACAAAATATCCCCATTCGCACAGCTTTTAGTCGTCAGATTCGCAAAGCATTTTTACCAGAATCAGGATACTTAATGGCTGCGGCTGATTACTCACAAATAGAGTTAAGAATTTTGGCTCATTTAAGTCAGGAACCAATATTATTACAAGCATATCAGCAAAACGAAGATATTCATACTGTTACAGCCCGGTTAGTGTTTGAAAAATCAGATATTACATCAGATGAACGTCGCATAGCTAAAACTATCAATTTTGGTGTAATTTATGGTATGGGTTCGCTGAGGTTTTCCCGTTCCACTGGGATAGATAAAAGTATTGCTAACGAGTTTATTAAGCGATTTAATGAACGTTATCCCCAGGTTTTTGCATATTTAGAAGGGGTAAAAAAACAAGCAATTTCCCAGGGTTATGTAGAAACTATTCTGGGTCGTCGGCGTTATGTTGACTTTAAAAATGATAGTTTAAGAAGATTAAAAAACAGCAACCCCGAAGACATTGATTTAAGTAAATTAAAAAATCTCGGTCCCGAAGATGCGGGATTATTACGTTCTGCGGCTAATGCGCCAATTCAAGGTTCTAGTGCTGATATTATCAAAATTGCCATGATTAGAATGCATGAAGTTTTGCAGAAATATCAAGCACGTTTATTATTACAAGTTCACGATGAATTGGTGTTTGAAGTTCCTCCCCATGAGTGGGAAGAATTGCAACCACAAATTAAGTCAGTTATGGAAAATGCTGTAACTTTGAGTGTTCCATTACTGGTAGATGTCCGCGCTGGTGATAATTGGATGGAGACGAAATAATTACAAGTTCGTAGTAAGGGCTTTAGCCCTTCTTCCACTACATATTTTACAGATTAAAAAGTCATATAACCTCGTATTTTTGAGGACTAAAGTCCTCACTACAAACCTTTATTATTTACACTATCTTACTGTTTATGATTGACCATGATCGCTTATTTAAGAGGATGTTTTAAAAGTCCTCTTTTTAGTAGCAAAACGTTTTAGATCCCCCTAAATCCCCCTTAGAAAGGGGGACTTTGATTCTAGTTCCCCCCTTTTTAAGGGGGGCTAGGGGGGATCGACTCGTGCTTAACATTACAGCTAACTACTTTTAAAACATCCTCTAAGGAACTGCTAACAACTTTTTTTATAGAGTTTCTAGAATTGTTCTTACCAGAAGTGCTAACTTATTTAGAACGAGATTCTATAGAATTTTTGGATAAGGAAGTTTTCACTGATGTCACTGCTGGAGAAAGATACGAAGCTGACTTAATTGTTAAAGCTAAATTTCTGGGTCAAGACTCTTGCTTTTTGATTCACGTCGAAAATCAATCTTCTAAGCAAGCCAATTTTGATAAGCGGATGTTTCGCTACTTCTCCCGTTTGTATGAAAAATTCGATATCCCTATTTATCCGATAGTTTTATTATCTTACGATTCTCCAAAAACGCCGGAAACAAATGTACATCAAGTCGCATTTCCTCATAAAGTTATTTTACAATTTAACTATGATGTCATTCAGCTAAATCAACTCAACTGGCGGGATTTTCTCCGTCAAAAAAATCCTGTAGCTACTGCGTTAATGGCAAAAATGAACATCGCACCAGCAGAACGCCGTCAAGTCAAATTTGAATGTTTGCGTCTGTTAGCGACGTTAAAATTAGACCCAGCTAGAATGCGGTTAATTTCCGGTTTTATTGATACTTATTTGCGCCTCAGTCCACAAGAGCAACAACTTTTACAAGCTGATATTGCTACCATAGAACCAAGACAACAGGAGGAAGTTATGGAAATAGTTACAACTTGGATGGAAGAGGGAATTGAGCAAGGAAAAGAACAAGCAACACTATCGTTAGTGATGCGTCAACTTCCTCGAAAAGTGGGGACGCTGACACCGGAGTTAGAAGCACGGGTTCAGCAGTTATCGCTGACTCAGTTGGAAGATTTATCTGTAGCGCTGCTGGATTTTTCCTCGATAGAAGATTTAACAGTTTGGTTGGAACAAATTACAGTCAACACTTCTAATTAAGGATAAGGGACTGATAAATAAAAAATACCCAATTTGTAGGGTGGGTATAGCCCTGGGGGCATGGCTACGCTAAAGCGCAGCGTAACCCACCATAAACTGAAGGGATAATATAGCAATTCCCATTCAAGTGAGGTACAAGCAGTAATAATTAAACGCAGATGAACGCAGATAAACGCAGATAATTTTGTACTTTATTAGACTAGGAAATGCTATGATGGGTGACGCTGTTGAGTTTATCTATTGATTTTATTCTCGATAATTTGAATCTCTTCTACTGTTAACCCGTAAAGTTGATAAACCAGTTGATTTATTTCTGCTTCTAATGCGGTTGTTTCTGCTTGGATGTCTGATTTTTTGGCGGTGAGGATTTGCTCAACTAATTTTTCTAATAATATTCTCTGGGGTTCTGTAGCTGTAGCGATAGGTATTTGAGAAACATACATTGGCTTAAATTCAAAAAATCCTCCCTGTTTAGATGCGGCTATTTGTTGAATGAACCACCACATTAAAGATGAGTTAAGAATTGCTAAAGTATAATTAATATTTTTCGGAATACAAATAGAGGTTTTATCGTTGCTGTAATATCCTGAAGAATCGGGAGCATATTCAACATTATTAGTAATTGCAGGAATAATAATTTTAGGTTGTTCAAATTCTTTCCAGTAAGCAATATTATCCTGAATTTCATACCATTTATAACTACCTGCTTTTCTACCTGT
>PWQB01000070.1 GCA_003556955.1 Nostocaceae cyanobacterium CSSed10_463m | reverse complement strand
TCTACTGAGTTTGAAAGATATTTTGCACCATTTTCTTATCCGTACTTGCAGCAGCTTGATCTAAAGCAGCAATTTCGCCAGAATCTAACAACCAACCCAAAGCACCAATATTTTGCTGCGCCTGTTCTAGACTTTTCGCCCCAGGAATAGGAATAGTACCCTTACAGATACACCAATTAATTGCTACCTGAGACATAGTTTTATTTCTAGATGCAGCCACCTCTCGTAAACATTCTAAAAGCGATCGCACACCAGGTAAAAGCTGCCTAAATAATAAACCCCGGATACCCTTGGGTAAACTCCCTTTTTCCGCATATTTTCCCGTTAAAATCCCCAAAGCCAGAGGACTATAGGCGATTAACTTTATCCCCAAGTCGTCACAAACATCCTTTAGCCCTAATTCCGTCACCGGATAGGTAGATAGTAAAGAATACTGAACTTGCAGCGTTTTAATAGGAACACCCCGCGCCGCAAACCTTTGATGTACCCGTTGCAACCGTTTAGGGCCATAATTAGATAAACCGACCCCCTTCACTAGACCTTGTTCGTATAAATCAGCCAAACCATCTAACAAACCAGATTCTTGCCAAGGTGCATAATTAGCCGTAGACCAGTGCATTTGCACCAAATCGACATTTTTGCCCAAACGTTGCGCCGAAGCCTGACAAGCCTTAACCATAGCTTGACGAGTCCATCTCCAAGGGTAAGCCGCCAGCTTAGTAGCAATGCAAATATTATCTTGATTTACCCCTTGATATTCCTGAGTAAATCGCCCCAACAGTAACTCACTGCGTCCATTTAATCGCCCAGTCCCGTAAGAATCGCCTGTATCAAACAAAGTTACACCATTGCTGACACAGAGATTAAAAACAGTTTGTAACTGTTCATCCATGCTTTCATCATATCCCCAGAGTAATTGATTACCCCATGCCCAAGTGCCACAGCCCATACTGGGTAGAGATAGTTCTTGGCTAATCTGCATATTCACTCATTGTAGACATCCGTTATATAAAACCTACTCAAATCTACTTTGAGCTTTGTTTACTTCCTGCTTCATCTTGGAAGTGTCGGCACTACCCAATCCACAGGCTAAAACTGCCTAACTGACAGCTTTTGATAGATTAATAGCTGCGTTTAAATCCCTGTCACATTCAAATCCACAGCTATCACACCTAAACACTCTTTCACTTAATGATAGAGTTTCTTTTTTTACACCACAATTAGAGCAGGTTTTAGAACTAGGAAACCATCTATCAACTATCACTAATTTTGAGCCGTACAGTTGACATTTATACTCTAATTGTCTCCTCAATTCATAAAACCCCATATCAGAAATTGCTTTTGCTAGTTTATGATTAGCTAACATCCCTGATACATTCAAATCCTCTATCACTATCACACCGTGGTTTTTGGCTAACAGTGTAGTTAATTTATGTAATGTATCTTTCCTAATATTAGCTATTTTTCTATGTAACCTAGCTATTGTTAAAAAGGCTTTTTTCCAATTATTTGAGCCAATCAATTTATGTCTGTTTAACCATTGTAATCTCCTTAATTTAGATTGATATGTTTGATAAGATTTTGCTCCGGTAACTACTTCACCTGTTGATAATGTCGCTAGGTTTTTCACACCTAAGTCTACACCAACAGTATTAGTTAAATCAGATACCTTTGCTTCTACTTCTATCCGAACACTAATAAACCATCTATCGGCTTGCCGGCTTATGGTTACAGACTTTGGTTGAACTTGAGGCAATCTTTCATAAGTTTTCAATACTCCTAGTTTGGGAACTTGAAGTTTGTTATTAGCTAATATTTTTACCGTTCCTTCTAATGTAAAACTGTCATGTTTACCTTTCTTTTTAAATCTTGGCATTCCTGATATTTTCTGAAAACATCTATCCCAAGATTTTCTTAAATTTCTGAGTGATTCTTGTGGTGCTGATTTGGAACATTCATAGTACCATTGGTTTTCAGGTTTGACTAATGCTAATAACCACTTATGTAAATCTATGGCTGTAGGAAACTTGATTTTTTCCTCTGGTTGTTTTTGGTTATGGTCTAAGATTTGTTTAGTTAATGCCAATCCCCAATTCCAAGCATGACGAGCTACTCCACAGTGTTTAACTATGTTCACCCGTTGATTTTGATTTAACTTTAACTCAGTTTTAAAACCTAGTAGCAAGGATTTTTGTATCTTCCATTAAATATGTTAGTATTTTACAACTTTTCCATCAATAAAGTCTAGTAGACAAGACATAGTGCATCATGTCCGCCACTGGAATATAAAGTATTAATTCATTTTACATACTCCTAAAAAATAGCGTGTAAATACTGAGGCTTTTGGGCTTCGTCTGTGTAGCCGCGATTTCCAATCGCCTGGGCTAAGTTTATTTCAATTCGGTCGATGTTCAATCCACACAACAAAAAACGCGATAAATGCTAAAGTCTGAAAATTGGGGTCAATTTGAGAACTTAAACCAAAAAACTAACTAAAGTATGGAAGCGCAAATCAGTAGTAACGAAATCATGGCTATGCGGGAAATCTTGCAAGATTACACCCCTGCACAGTATGCCCTAGATAACTTAGCCAGACACAACGGTAAAGTTGAACGCTCATTTGAGGATTTATGGATTGAGAAAAATGGCAAAACATTAATGTCAGAGGGCAAATCCATCTGGAAAGTCACCCTGAATGTACTGCGGAAAGAACTCTGCGGTGATGATGGCTTTCGTGGTCAACTCAAAGAATATACGAAAAATCCAGGCAGTTCACCCTTGCTATCAGGTTTGATTGTCTCTCTAGTCGGTCTTGCAGCCAGCAATGGATTACCAATTGATCAAGCGATCGCCACTGTAATTGTTTTGTATATACTCAAAATCGGATTAAATATATTTTGTGACTACACAGAACCACCTCCCGGTGGGAGAGTTCCAACCTTTTGAGCAGACTAATATGGTTTAGTTTTATCTTTAAATCTTAGCCGCTATGCAAGCGAGGAGAAGGTTGGGGGTGGGGTTCAGGTACCTATTAAAGTGGGAAACGTTATATGAAAAAATATCAATTATTCGCCTGTTATGGGCGGGTAGGATGCCCACCCCACAATAGTTTTGTCTATTGCATCATTTTAAGCTGGCGACGCTACTACCAACAGCGATCGCTCTTACCCAAAATCATGCCAGGATATTACTATAATTAGTGTTTAATTGAACTAAAAGTTTAACTAATATTTAGTATATTCACTCATGGTATAGTTACAATTACTTGTAGCTCGAAAACGCTACAGTTACTACGAAACATACTTGTCGCCCTTCAGGAAAAAAAATTAGCGGACACTTTTGAGTTACTAACTACGTCATCTATCTGACTGTGCTAAATTTGCTTCTGTTTATCGGAGGCAAATAATTGTTGTGGATGGAACAAACAACTAACG
>PWQB01000642.1 GCA_003556955.1 Nostocaceae cyanobacterium CSSed10_463m | reverse complement strand
GCACCTATGCAAGGAGGTTTAGATTCTCTCATATTAACAGTACCAGTAGACAGCTTTGAAGCTTATCGTCACTGGTTAGGCAAAGTTTGTCAAGCCCTACCAGTGGAAAGAGTGCAGATGGTAGACGAACCCACAGCCGCCGCTTTGGGTTATGGTTTAGCAGACCAAGAAATTCTCTTAGTGATTGACTTTGGCGGTGGTACATTAGACTTGTCTCTAGTGCGCTTAGATCAAAGTGTGCAGAATAAAAAGCCTGTAGGATTTCTCCTCAAATGGGGGAATAAATCTCTGGGTGACAATTCACGCCAAAAACCCAAAACAGCCCGTGTATTAGCTAAAGCCGGGCAGAATCTGGGAGGAACTGATATTGATGCTTGGTTAGTAGATTACTTTGCCAAAACTCAAGGATTGGCGGTAAATTCTTTAACCACAAGATTAGCTGAAAGAGTTAAAATCCAGCTATCAACCCAAACACAAGCTAGTGAAGTTTATTTTGATGATGAGAATTTTGAAAGCTATGAATTAGAACTCAACCGCGAAGTTTTTGATCAGATCCTTCAAGAGCAGGGATTTTTTGCTCAATTAGATGAGTCAATGACCAGTCTATTACAGCAAGCCAGACGACAGGGAATAGAAGTTGCAGATATTAACGCTGTGTTATTAGTGGGTGGGACTGTGCAGTTACCCGCAGTGCAGACATGGGTAAAACAGTATTTTCAGCCGGAAAAAATTCGCTGTGAACGTCCTTTTGAAGCGATCGCGCAAGGTGCGTTACAGTTAGCCCAAGGCATGGAAATTAAAGACTTTCTCTATCATAGTTATGGTGTACGCTATTGGGATCGCCGCAACCAGCGCCATAATTGGCATTCTATTATTAAAACTGGACAAGCTTACCCCATGAGTGAACCAGTAGAATTAGTTTTAGGCGCATCTTTAGAGAATCAACCCAGCATTGAATTAATTATTGGGGAGTTGGGATCGGAAACCGCAAGTACCGAAGTTTATTTTGATGGCGATCGCTTAATTACTCGTCGCCGAGAAGAAGGTGTAACCAATGTGAAACCCCTGAATGATCAAGCTGGTGCGAGAACTATCGCCCAATTGACACCACCGGGATTTCCGGGAAGCGATCGCATTAAAATATTCTTTCAAGTGGACGAGCAGCGTTTTCTACGTATCACGGTTGAGGACTTGTTAACCAATGACACGCTTTTAGAAAATCAAATCGTCGCCCAGTTGAGTTGAACGATAGAAGGGATGAAGTAGTATTAAATAAGCTACTTCACCTCACTCAGCACTCAGCACTCAGCACTCAGCACTCCCCGATCTGCGTCCAATGTGGCTACTACGCCAACGGGTAAAGCTGCATTAGGATGACCGTGACCAAAGGGTAAATCTGATACAATGGGAATGCCTAAATCACCCAAGCGATCGCGGAGAACTTCTTCTACACTGAAACTCAAGATATTTGGCGGTGGTTCGCATTTAGTAAAGCTACCCAAGGCAATACCACGAATTTTTGATAAAACCCCACTTAAACGCCACTGTGTTAGCATTCTGTCAATGCGGTAGGGTGCTTCTGCAACATCTTCCCATGCCAAAATCACATTATCTAAATGTGGTACTATTGATGTAGCTAAAAGATGAGTTGTTACCGTGAGGTTACCTGGTAGTAAAAGTCCAGTAGCAACTCCACCGCCCCAACCACAACCTTTGAGAGCAGGAATAGGGCGACCTTCGACAAAATCGAATAATCGCTGAATTGACCAATCTGTTTCATCTGCTAAAGTCGTCATCACAGGAGCATGAACACTGCAAATCCCTGCTGTATAAAGACTCCATAACAAAGCTGTAATGTCAGAAAATCCAATCAGCCATTTTGGGGGTGCTGAATTTATATCCCAAGTCCAATTTTCTAAAATGCGGGTGCTACCAAATCCCCCCCTGGTGCAGAGAATACCCCGACAATCGGGATCTGACCAGGCTGTATTTAGCTGTTGACGACGAAAATCGTCTTTTTCTGCCAAATATCCCCATTTATCAGTTAATTTTGGCATAATTTCCACTCTGTAACCGCGCGATCGCCAAATTTCTACACTTTGTCCAAAGGCTTCAAATTCTCGCAACGCACCACTAGGAGCAATTACTCTTAATAAATCACCAGTTTGCAGGGGTGGGGGTAATATCTTAGATTGCATTAATAATTTACTCGTATTCAAAAGTACAGACAGATAAAGTGATAAATCAAAAGCACAACTCATAACTAAACCTTGTCTATTTTGATAAATGTAGTTTGTAGTCAAGATGGTGAGATTATTTCCTTACGTCGCCATGACAACAACTCAACTTTTCATGATGGACAAGGTTTAATATAAATTTTCTGTCAGTATAATACATACTTGACTTTTTTGATAATTTAGTATTTGAGGCGCGAAAATATATTTTTTTCTTGATTTATATAGGAATAAGCTAAATTGGTTTAAGTCTGAAATAAGAGTCTATTATCCAGGACTTTTAATTCAAGATTAATCAGCCCCAGATCAGAAAATTAGCAAATATATTAATTTGTAAACTTCTTTTGGGAATACTAAAAATAGCAATCTTGCTAGAAATAGTAATGCACTGGACAACTATCAAAATGCTTGTTCCAGGCGAAGAGCCGAATCATGTTACCTAAAGGGCAAAGGATTTCGATTATGCTGGCTATGCATAGCATGACAAATGCCAATGAGCTAAATCTGCGATTAGAGTCAACTTTACAAGAGTTACCCCTGTGGAGAATTCAGATTGAGCTAGAATACCCAGTAAGTGAATTGACTAAAATTTTTGAGCAAGAGCCTTTGCTCCCTGGAGTTATTTTGACTAAAAATAATTCCTATGCGGGGATGATGTCGCGGCCAAAATTTTTTGAACACATGAGCCGCCCCTTTAGCTTTGGGCTTTTTTCTAAGCGACCTATCCAACATCTTTATAAATTTCTTCATCCACAGCTATTTATCCTGCGGGGGAATATGCTCATTGTAGAAGCAATTCACAAAGCACTGGAGCGAGATACCCACCAGGTTTATGAGCCAGTCATAGTAGCAGATGAATCGGGCAATTATGGGTTACTTGATTTTCATCAGTTACTATTAGCTAACTCGCAAATTCATACCTTAACACTGGCTCAGTTACAGCGTGTAGAAGAACAATCAAAAATAGCCAAGGCAGGTTTTCATGATCTCCAGCATAACTATACCCGATTACTGCAAAATGAGAAAATGGCGGCTTTGGGTCAATTAGTTGCTGGTGTTGCCCACGAAATCAATAATCCCATTAATTTTATTACTGGTAATTTGGTTCATGCTATTGACTACAGTCAGAAGTTACTTAACCTCATCAAGATGTACCGACATGATTATCCTAGTCCAGGGGCAGAAATTCAAACCGAGATTAATCAAATTGATCT
>PWQB01000260.1 GCA_003556955.1 Nostocaceae cyanobacterium CSSed10_463m | reverse complement strand
CCTGTGTTTGTCATTGCCCACTATTCCACAGATGTTTCAAATTACCCACCACCCCAAACCTATACAATGCCAATTCGTGGAAACTAAACAACAGGTGCAAGTAGCATTTCACAGCCAGTTCGCTCGCAGAAGGAGAAAACACCTTGTGATCTGATATTTTGGATGTATAGTTAACCTGGCATCATCTGAATCTGTATTGTCTTCTAACCGATTCAGATATGTGTAGTTGAAGTCTTTTTGTTTCTCATCTGTAATAAATATCTGAGTAGAAAGCGTTGTGGGGAGTCCTGACAACGCTTTTTACTTCATGTATACTTGCGATGTTGAACAGTGATTCAGATGAATATCTTGGGAAGAAGTCCATCTTGGCTTTAAAATTTTACAGAGGGAGCCAAACTCAGTGCTACCTGAATTTATTGTTATCAGAGGATTTTTTTTGTGGACTTATCCCGTATTCCTGCCCAACCAAAACCCGGTATACTCAATGTTTTAATTGAAATTCCCGGCGGGAGTAAAAATAAATACGAGTTTGACAAGGACTTAGAAGCCTTCGCTCTAGACAGAGTGCTTTATTCTTCGGTGCGATATCCCTATGACTACGGCTTTGTACCTAACACTTTAGCCGATGATGGCGATCCTCTGGATGGCATGGTGATCATGGATGAACCAACTTTTCCTGGTTGTGTGATTGCGGCGCGACCCATTGGGATGCTAGAAATGATTGATGGTGGCGATCGCGATGAAAAAATTCTTTGTGTACCTGACAAAGATCCTCGCTACGCTGATGTCAAATCACTCAAAGACGTAGCACCACACCGATTAGAGGAAATTGCTGAATTTTTCCGCAGCTATAAAAATTTGGAGAAAAAAGTTACACAAATCCTCGGCTGGCAAGATGTTGATAAAGTTGCAGCCTTAGTAGACAAATTCATCCAGGCTGCTAAAGCATAATAGAAAAGTTATGAGTTATGAGTTATGAGTTTTGCTCTGGAACTCCTAACTTCTAACTCTAACTGTCCTTGCAAACACACAAACAGCTGGCGCTGGTTGCGATTTGCCGAAAATGCTACAAAATGTAAAAAAAATGCAGCGTACTCTTCTTTTAGCAAAAATTCACAACTGTACCCTCACCGGGGCAAATATCAACTACGTAGGCAGTATCAGCATCGATCAAGTTTTATTAGACAAAGCTGGAATTTTACCCTACGAGCAAGTTCAAGTAGTGAATAATGCTAATGGGCAACGTTTTATTACGTATACAATACCAGCCCCAGAAAATTCTGGCATAATTGAACTAAATGGAGCAGCAGCACGTCTAGGCATTACAGGCGATCGCTTGATTATAATGGCTTATGGGCAGTTCACTCCAGAAGAGTTAAAAAATTACTCTCCTACTGTAGTCATTGTGGACGAAAAAAACCGACTTTTGGAAGTGCGGCACTACGATGATCTGCTCAGTAAGGTCTAACTTTCAAGAAAAATGTCAAATTTTGCACTGTCGGGTTCTCAAAGCTACTTCACAGAAGAATCTATTATTTCTCTAAGTAGTCCTGTGGGTGAATTTTGGGTAAAATTTTGGGGTGTGAGAGGTTTGATTCCCACTCCCTGTAGCAGTACCCATCGTTATGGTGGTAACACTGCTTGTATAGAAATATATGTAGCTGGTAAACGCCTGATTTTTGATGGTGGTACCGGTTTACGCATACTGGGACGCACTTGGCAAAAACTACATGAACCACTAGAAGCTCATTTATTTTTTACTAACTCCCAAGCAAGCCATATTCAAGGCTTTCCCTTTTTTGCCCCGGCATTTGTCACAGAAAACCGCTTTCATATTTATGGAACAGCTGCCTCAAATGGAGCTTCCATTAAACAATGTCTGTGTGATCAGATGCTCCAGCCTCTGTTTCCTTATCCTTTACAAGCAATGCAATCTAAATTGCAATTCTACAATCTGGCTCCAGGGAAGGAGGTACAGTTAGATCATGTCACAATTACCACGGCATTAGTCAATCAAAATCAGAAGTCACTAGGCTATCGGATCACCGATCAAAAATATAGCGTTGCTTACGTTACAGATTTACACAAAAAGATTGACCAAGTTGAACGCGATCGCATTTTAGAAATTATTCACGATGTTGATTTGCTCATTGCTAATGCTACTTATAATCCGCCAACGGCTGACAAGCATGAGGCCAATGATGTACATTGGAAAACTGCCGTAGACTTGGCAAAAAGTGCCGGTGTCAAACAGTTAGTCATATCTCAACATCATCCAGACGATAATGATGATTTTCTGGATCAAGTGCAATTAGAAGTTCAATCTGTCTTTCCCAAAGCCTTACTAGCTTGTGAAGGTTTAGTATTATCAGTTGGGTAGACAATTAAATTGGGTAATATTTCTGCATGACTTTGCGTTTAAAGAACTAAAATTTTCCGCAAAGTATTAATTATTTTTCACACTTTGAATCAAACATAGATGATCCTTCTGAGCAGGATGAAAATGTGGTCTGCAAAAATCCATTGCGTTTAATAATACTTTATAGAGAAATTTGTCTTTGGTAATCCAAAACTCCACATATTCCTGCCAAACTCGTCTATCTAAAAGTTTCTTGTCTTGATATAACAGCATAACCATACCCAAATTGAGAAACCAAAAAACTATAATATGTCCGATCAGCATACCCAATAAACGCAACAAGTAATTATTAGTTAAACTTCGGAAGATATCAAATACAACTGCTTTGTGTTCCAGTTCTTCCACTGAGTGCCATTCAAACAGTTGCTTTAAAGACGGTTCTGCTGCGGCTAAAAAATCAGTTTCTAAGACAAATTCAGCCATTAAAGTGGTTAAATGTTCCATTCCCACACTAACGGCTAAATTAAAATTAACACCCATTTGGCGTGCCAAAATTTGAAAAAGAATCATCCGCAGATAGATGAGATAACTATCAAATTTATAGCCTAAACATCTCAAATTGTGCCAAAATTTTTGATGTTGCAGTGAGTGTTGTCCTTCTTGACCTATAAATGCTTGAGCATCTTCCTTTAGTTGGGGATTGTTAATGAATTTTATTCCCTGGTTGACGTTTTGAATCAGATATTTTTCTATATCATAAATGCAAATCGTAAAGCTATTAAACAAGTGTGTCTTGAAAGCACTTTGCTCAAACCAGTATCTTTCAATCTCTTGAGGAAAATTAAGCTCTAATGGCCGTACTGTTATTTTGCTCATGGTGAATTAAAGTCTCAAAGAGTTAATTGAGATTTAGTTTCACGCCTCGCACTAAATTAATTTTACAACTTCAATTCGCTCAAATACTGTTTGAGTTCTTGGAGTTTGGCAGCTACCGCCCCATTATTAAATAATTCTGTCGCTTGGGCTATACCTGATGGCATATCTGAACAAATACCACTGCGCCAGAGATAGAAACCACCATTCCATAAGGCTGTTTGCATT
>PWQB01000662.1 GCA_003556955.1 Nostocaceae cyanobacterium CSSed10_463m | reverse complement strand
TATGGTTTGACATCATCCCAGATACGTTTAAATCTTCTACTACTATTTTTGCGTGGTTCTTGCATAAGTAGGTAGTAATCTTATGTAATGTATCTTTTCTTAAATTAGTTACTTTTGCATGATGTTTAGCTAATTTGATTTGGGATTTATGTCGATTATTAGAGCCTTTTTCTTTTCTACAGTGTCTTTTGGATAGTCTTTTGAGTTGAGCGAGATTTTTTTGGTAATGCTTAGGGTTGGCAAAAACTACGCCTGTACTCAAGGTAGCCAATTGTTTCACCCCTAAGTCAACACCAACAACTGGATGCTTTTTAGCTGTTAGTTCATGCTCTTGTTCGTAACTAAAAGCAATAAACCAACTGTCAGCCCTCCGAGAAATTGTGATACTTTTACAAGTAGTATGGGGTAAACTTTCATAAGTTTTCATCCAACCAATTGTAGGTAATTTTATTGATTTACCGCCTACAGGGATAGGTTTGCCACTAGCATCTATAGTAAAACTATCATTAATTCCTTTCTTTTTAAATCGAGGATATTTACCCTGTCCTTTAAAGAATCGTTGAAAGGCATTACCTAAATTATCAAAAGCATATTGAGTAATTTTTTGACATATCCCTTTTTCTTTAATCCATGTATATTCCGGCTTGACGTGGTTGTTAAAGAATTTCTTGAGGAGGTATTTATCAGGCTTTAATCCATCATTGTACAAATTTTGCCAAGTAGCTAAACCCCAGTTGTAAGTAAACCGAGCAATGCCTGCGTGTTTACTCATAATTGTTTTTTGAGATTCATTCAACTTGAGTTTGGTTTTGATAGATAAAAGCATTGAACGACCTTCAACACTGGATTTCTGGCTCGTCTAATTCTCCCAGAACTTGAACAGAGTTGTCAATTGCCGAGAGTTTCCCACATCCCACCTTTGCCAGGTTTTAACACAGACACCAATTTCTTGAGCAAATTCGAGCTGAAACATTAAAACGCCTGTGAGAGTTTGACTACCAGTGTATATAGTTGATTAGGTTGTTGTCCACTTAGGACATACTCCATAAGTAATCCTTGTGAAAATAGAATAAATCCAATGGTAATGATAATATATTTCAATAAACTGTATATTTTTATGAATGGCAGGACTAGCTATACTACTGCTAATGCTTGCTTTGAGAGCTTTTGTTGCTGATCTGGGCAGAGCAATTGTGAACTTGACTAATTTATTAGGTTAAGAGAAACTAACTAATAACTGGTGTATGTGCTTATAATATTAATAAATTTTGTAAAGATTCTGAGATATATATTTTGAGAGATGGAACATTAGTTAACAAATGGCAAGTTTGTATCTAAGTAACAATGTTCCAACGGCTATATTTTTAGCCTACTGCTGAGGCAGTACAGTTCAAACTTACTATCAAGGTTGGCCAGAAGCATGGAAACATTAGAGTTCATTATCTATCCAGACGGTAGAGTACAAGAAAAAGTCACTGGCATTGTGGGCAACTCTTGCGCTGAGGTTACAGCAGCAATAGAGGCACAACTGGGGCAAGTACTTAGTCATGAGCCAACCTCAGAATTCTTTGCAACTCAGGTGCAGCAATCGGCTGGGGCTAGTACCCAAGCTACTTACAGCGATTGGTAAGTTTTCTCAAAAGTTTAGTGTCATTTATCAACAACCGCCATGTCACATTTTAGCCAAATTAAGACTCAAATTCGTAACCTTGACTCTTTAAAAGATGCTCTAACTGAATTGGGCATAGACTGGAAACCCGGCCCACGCGAAGTCCGAGGCTATCGCGGACAAACTCATCCTGCGGAAGTAACCATTGAGCAGGAAAACGGCTATGACATCGGTTTTAGATGGAATGGCAAAGAATATGAGTTAGTAGCTGACTTGCAATATTGGCAACAAGGCTTGTCTGTGGATGGGTTCTTACGCCAAGTAACTCAACGCTATGCTTATCAGTCCGTTGTGAAAGAAACAGCTCGTGCAGGTTTTCAAGTTGCCGAACAAGAAAAAAATCCAGATGGTTCAATTCGCTTAGTAGTACAACGCTGGAGTGCGTAATGGCTGATTTTCTGCCGTCGCAGTCAGAACCAGAAGACAGTCGTTCCGGTTTAGAACCAGAATTGGGTGGTTTCATGCGGGATGACCCGGAACGCTCTGGTTTAGAACCGGAATTGGGTGGTATTGAGCGTCAAAAAGGTGTTTATGTAGACGAAATCACCTGTATTGGCTGCTTACACTGCGCTCATGTGGCACGTAACACCTTCTACATTGAACCAGACTATGGGCGATCGCGTGTGATTCGCCAAGATGGTGATGGAGAAGAAATTATCCAAGAAGCGATTGATACTTGTCCAGTCGATTGCATCCATTGGGTAGATTACACTGAACTGAAGAAGTTAGAAGAAGAGCGCAAATATCAGGCCACACCAGTTGCTGGCTATCCAGTGGAACAGGCTGTATATGCTGCTGAACGGCGACGTAAAAAGCAAAAGTTAAAAAATCAAAAATCCCATTAAATAAGACGTAATCATAAAGCCTTGATAGGTTATATCTTGCACCAGCATCAAAAACCGCCCGATGTTAAAAACATCATGCTCATAGCTCAAGTCATCTCAAGATGACTGATATCCCAATCAGGTAAGGATTTCAGTCCCTTTTAGTGGACTTAAGCTATGAGCCAAGAAATTTATTTCTTGGTGGGATATGGGTCAGGTGCAAGAGATGAGATAGGCAGTTTTGTATCAGGTGGAGATGGAAATCCCTGCCTGATACGTGATTATTAATTACTCATTTTCAGGAAATGTTTGCACTCTGCCATCCGGACCGAGAACAACTCTAATTCTGACATTTTGCCCATATTTATTGGCGGAAACAAAGGGTTGACCAATTTCGGGCATCCCCACATTTTCAACGAATGTTCTCGCGGCCTGATTAAGAGGATAAATCCTTTCAATCTTACCATCAACACCCACCATCAAACTATACTCTAATGTCTGCGTGAATCCACTGGGTGGCTGCCAACGCTTGGTAAATATTTCTCTAGCTTCTGCTACTTGAGGTGTATCAAATAAAGTCCTACGAGAGCTAAACTCTTCAGATTGCCGAGATACGCCAACTAAGGCACTCCTATCTGTCTGAGCAGCAACATTGACAGCAGAGTTCATGCTTTCTTCGAGGCGCTGTATGTTGATTCTGGGGTCAGATGGGGCAGAAGTCTGGCTAATATTGCCATTGGGATTAGTAGACACAGACAAGGGAACTGATGCGGTACTGGGTAATGTGTCTCTGTTTGCAGATAAGTTAGGTGGTAAAGCTCGCCTTTGGGTAAGCGCACTTTCATTTGGAGAAATGGAGCCTGTGGGGTCTATCTGTTCAGGAACTGCTGTTGAGGCGGCAAATTGTGGATTGTTTTGGATGTTAGGAATTTGAGTCTCAAATATAGACAGTGGATCTTGTTGAGACGGTACAGCAGAGGAATTGTTAAAGACTCCAGAACTTGATGTTGTTGGGGTCTGTTGAGGGAAACTAGCACCAGGAAATTGAGGGTCTAAGCCTGCTGGTAGCGATGTGACATCATTGGGGGGTACAGTGGGAAGATCAAGAGAATCTCTAGGTGCTAGAGCCGTTTTCGACTCTTCACCATTGGATGTGGTTGCTAATTGTTGCTGATTTTGCCTGTTATTGTTGGCAAATTGCAAAGTGACTGGTAATAAACCTATGCCTAAAACCATGACTGCGGCAATAGGGGCCCAGGTAGGTAATCGCAGAACTTTATGATTTTGATTCAGATTTGGTAAGGCCATAACATCAGCAGAATATTCGTCTAAAGCGCTTGCTAAATCGAATAGTTGCAACAGACTCAGTTGAACTACAGAACCAGATATTTCGTTAGCCAGGGGGCCTAAAAATAGATTGTGAGTTAAATAACTGCCTGTTTCTAAGTAGATTTGGCTCCCTGATGTTTGGTCTGTAAAAGATTTGAGGTTTTTAATGGTTGGTTGTAAAGATGGCTGAAAATCTTGGAACTCGGAATCATTAGATACTTTACTAGAATCCTGGGGTTCACAAAGACTCAGCCAAAAGTTATCGGGGGGTTGCTGAAGAAATTCTTGGACATAGCTGGTAACAACATCACACAAAATTTCTAATTGATCTCTATCGCCCCGAATGGGGATTCTATTTTCTTCTGGTAATTGCGGATCATCAAAGTGTAGTTCAAAGGTTAGCTGCTTAATCACCGTTTTTCCCATCCAATGGGATAAAGGTGAACTTTGCGCCAATATTTCTAAAGTACAAGTCGGAGGTGTGTAGCGTCTAATGACAGAATTTAATGGTGGCATGGCAGGAACGGCGAGGGAGACGATGATCTAAAATTTTGCAGAACTATCTATAAGTGCTAGCCAGAGTCGGCGATGTCCACCAGGCGCACTGTAAAACAGTAAATCTACAAGCAGTTTTAACGCCAAGTGGGTGAGTAGATCCGTGTTGATTTGGTCGTCTTCTTCCATCCGTTCTTGGTAAGTATTGCAAAAAGCATCGATGTAATCTCCAAGTAAGGCAGCCTGATGAGGTTCCCGCTTCTTTTCCGCCATTTGTTCGAGTAGACCAACAGCACGGCGAATCAATTCCTGGTGCTGTTTGGCGAGGTAGCAGATGATGAGAACCAGCGATCGCGCTTCTTCCACATCTAACTTTTTTCGCCCACCTTGACCTTTACGTAAGGGATTAGATTGACGCAAGCGCCATAAAGCTACCCGGTCTGGCACTCTTGACTCTAAGTTCAGATTAATTGCCGCTGACAGCATGGCCTCGGAACCAATACCAGTTAAAGTTTCTAGCGCCAACAGCACCAAATCTAACTGGGTTTTGATGTTGTCCCATTGAACTGTGTTTGGGGCTGAAAGCTTAATTAAATCCGCCCACTGGGGATTTGGTGTGACTGAATCGGCGGCCGAGTGCATAACTTTTAGCATAGGTGATCAGGCTGTAGGGGCTGTTGCTGTTACCCATTTTGAAACCAGACTCTGAAATATCAAGGTTGGTTTCCCATCGCTATTAGCTAGAAGCTGCCGCAAGCTTTGCTTATTTTGGTAAACAGCAATAGTCTTTGTCTTACTTTACTAGATGAAAATTTATTTTCAAGAAATTCCTTTGACAAACTTGATTTAATTCTTGCCAAATATGATTACCATTTCCGTACAAATGTATAAATAGAGATTACTGAATATAGTTAATATCTAATTGCTAATTCCTAATAATGCCAAGGCAATTAGTAATTAGATATAAAAAATTTAGTAACCTGTGCTGGTGATATTTATTGCCCTTTTATATGGGCAATAGTCACACCACTACCACCGTCTGCTTGCTCTGCTGGTTCATGGTGGCTAACCCTGGGGTGCTGGTGCAAAAAGGCGTGAACTCCTTGGCGCAACTTCCCAGTTCCATGTCCATGAATAATCCATATAGGGCCTGTGGCTTCAGAAATTGCTTTGTCTAAAATCATTTCCGAATCCGCTACCCGTTTACCCCGCAAATCCACTGTATTTCGGGAGGTGCGAATCGCTGGAACGCTTTTTTCTGGTTGAGTCACTGGGGCTGGGGCTGGCTTTTGTTTGACAACTGGTTCAGGTTTTTGACCATCTAAGGATTCAATATCTTCCAGTTTCACGCTCATTTTCATGATGCCAAACCGGACGCTAAATTCACCATCAGCATCGGGGGCGGTTAAAACTTCTGCTGTTTGCCCAAACTGAGAAATCCGCACGCGATCGCCTACTTTGGGCATAAACCCGGCTTTGGGTTTTGGTGCTACCTTTGGTTGATATTTTTGGGAAATTTGATTTAATGCATCCGTTGCTTGTTGAGCATCTTGGGCTTTTGGTGTCCCTTTTTGCAAGCGGCGAATCACTTGGGCAATTTCACCTTTGGCTTGAGCGATCGCTTGTTGTACTGCTACTTCCTGATCAGCCCGCAAAGCTTTTTCCCGTTCCTGCAAAGCTTGAGATTTTGCCGAAACTTCCTGATATAAGCGTTCGGCTTGCTGCAATAAACTTTGAGCTTCGGCTGCTTTGGTTTCTTGGCGGCGACGTTGCGCTTCTAACCCAGCAATCACCTGATTAACTTCGTCTGTAGCCCCTCCTACTTGCGTTTTAGCCTGTGTCACCACTTCTGGCTTTAAACCTAAACGCCGGGCAATTGTCAAGGCGTTGGAACGTCCAGGAATGCCCCATAGTAAACGATAGGTCGGCGAAAGGGTACTTTCATCAAATTCTACAGAAGCATTTTCAAATCGCTCATCTTCATATTTGAGCGCTTTCAATTCGCCAAAGTGAGTTGTGGCAATGGTTAGCTGGGCATGATTGGCGAGATATTGCAGCAAGGCGATCGCTAAAGCACTACCTTCTACTGGATCGGTTCCCGCCCCAACTTCATCAAGTAATACGAGTGCTGAGTGCTGAGTGCTGAGTGCTGAGTCTGGAGTCTGGAGTGCTGAGTCTGGAGATATGGCAGAATTTTCTGACTCTTCTCCCTGATCCAATGCATTCAAAATCCGACTAATGCGGCGAATATGCCCAGAAAATGTAGACAAACTTTGCTGCAAGGATTGCTCATCCCCAATATCAGCTAATACCTGCTCAAACCAAGGTATTTCCACTGGTTCACGGGCAGGAACAAATAAACCTACCTTAGCCATTAATGCTGCTAAGGCTAGGGTTTTTAAAGTGACTGTTTTACCCCCGGTATTCGGTCCGGTAATCGTTACTACCCGCAGATGGGGACTAATCAGCAAATCCACAGGAACCACAGTTTGACCATGTTCGTGTTGCTGTTGCCACACTAACAGAGGATGCCGTAATTGTCTGAGGGTAATGATTTCATTGTCTTCCCGGTTGATAAACCTGGGAGGATTCGCTCCTAACCAAAAACTATACCTAGCTCTGGCGGTGGCTAAATCCAAAGTCGTCACAATTGCTAATAACCGTTCTAAATCTGGCTTGACTTCTGCAACTTGCTGTGTTAATTTACGGCGAATCGCTTCTTCTTCTGTTTGCTCTCTTCTAATTGTCTGTCGCAGTTGGTTACCCAAAGGCACAATCGAATTAGGCTCTACGTAAAGAGTCGCGCCACTGGTAGAAGTATCATGCACGATGCCGGGAATGGCATCTTTTTGGGGTGCTTTCACCGGGATCACATAGCGATCGCCCCGTTGAGTAATGATCTGTTCTTGAACTGCTCCAGATTTTGCTTGTAAAATATTATGCAGTTTTTGGGTGATTTGACCCCGGATTTTCCGCAAATCCGTGCGAATTTCTCCCAGTTTGAGACTTGCACGATCAGTTACTTGGCCGCGTTCATCAATACATCGATGTATTTCTTGCTCTAGTTCGGGATAAGTCCGCAAATCGGCGACTAAATCCGCCAGTGTGGGCAAATCTTCTTGGTTATCAATAACACGGCGTAAATTCCTTGTCCCGGCTAAAGTCGTAGCGATCGCCAGCAGTTCATCCCCTGCTAAAATACCGCTAAGTTCTGCCCGTTCTAAGGAATCACCAATATCTTGAATCCCCTCAAAAGATAATCCTGTGCTAGTCCGGGTTTCCAGTTGGTAGACTTCTTTAGTTTGTGCTAACAACTGCTGACTTGCTGCTTGGGATGCTGGAATGTTGAGATGGAGTGATGCGATCGCCCCTAGCTTAGTTGCCGCAAATGTGGAAAGATGCTGGCAAAGGCGATGCCATTCGAGTAGTTCTAAGGTCTCAGATTGGATCAAGGCTTCAATGTCTAATCTGAAAGAATTGTAACAATTCTAGCTTCTCAAAGGTTAAAACTTAAAGAGGAAATTTTCCTGGCTCCTGATTCCGGCTATACTCCTCTAGGACTACCAAAGCATGAGCATGAGCAGCCGATTGAGAGTCGCCCTGAAATATTTTATACAAATTTAATGTTTTAAGTATTTACAAACCACAAATTTTATGTGATCAAAACACTTAACTTTTTCAGGAGAAATCCTAAAAAATATAAATAAATATTTTCTTATATTCAAATAAAAATTAAATGCCAAATATCAAATATACAATGTTGCCTTAAAAGGTGTAATTTTCCTGAGAACTTAGTCTAGCGTCACAGCCAAATACATAGCATTGACCAAAATTTATGCTGTTTAGTCCCGTCAACTTGCCTTATTGGATATTCCTGGGAATGGGAGTATTACTGTTTCTGTTTGTGATTATTTCCGGTGGGGAAGATGCAGATGGGGAATTGGATGCGGATACCGATGGCGATTTAAGCTTTGGTCAAGTTCTGGGATGGGTAGGTATTGGGAAAGCTCCACTTATCTTATTACTAGCAGTAGATTTGAGTTTTTGGGGCGTTTTTGGACTGATATTAAATACTTTAGCTAGTGGCATAATTAATGGTAGCTTTAGTGTGTTAGTTAGGGGGATTGTATTATTAGTTTCGTTAATTGTTAGCTTATTAGTGGGCAGATTTATTGCAGAAATAATTGGCAAAATGTTTGCAGAATTCAGTGAAGATGCCAGTAGCGACCGCTTAATTGGTTGTATTGGTACTGTGAGTTCTTTTTATATTCCTAGTGAAACTGAAGGGAAAATTGGACAAGTAGATGTACTAGATCCGAAACGGAACTTTCTCACCATTAGTGCCGCTTTACCAGAATGGGCAACCATTGCACCACAACGTGGTGATCAAGTGATTGTTATTGAAAATCTACCACAAAATTATCTTGTTATTGCCAAAGATACCACAGATGAACAAGTTTGGTTAGCTAACTCTTTAAAAAAGTGCTGAGTGGGTAGGGGCGGGTTTAAGCAGTCAATCTGTGGTTCGTCGAAATCTTTAGTAAACCCGCCCTTACAGGAGTGTGGAGTGTGGAGTAAGAAGAATCAAGCAAGTGTTTCATTGACTATGTAGTTAATTTTTGCAGTCACATTAATTAGGGTGTCAAATCATGTTATTTTGGTTAAATTTTATCCAGTCTTTACCAACTTTTCCTGTATCAGAAATTTCCCCAATTCAGATACAACAAAAACAGCAGCAAAATAGAACAATCGCTCAAAGTATTTCACCAGTTACAGTTCAGCCTACTATTGCCCAAATCAATAATGGCTTGGTATTACCGGGCATTATTGGAACTTTAATTTTCTTGCTCTTATTAAGCTTATATGCTTATACAAAAATTTATGTAGTCACACCCAATAACGAGGCTTTTGTCAGGACTGGGGGTTTGTTTACCAAAAAGAAATCGGTGATTCTTTATGGTGGTTGTATTGTCTTACCAGGATTTCATCAACTCACACGTGTGCCTCTGCGAGAAATTTCCATTGATGTAGAACGCACGGGAAAAATGGCTGTGCGGACTAAAGATTATCTGAGAGCAGATATTAGAGTCACATTTTATGTGTGTATCAATCCCTCAGAGGAAGATGTTCTGACAGCAGCAGCAAAATTATCTCAAAGTGGTACTATAATTACCTCTGATGATATTAAAAATGCCTTAGATAAACGGGCAGATGATGCCATTAGAGCCGCAGCTAAAACCAAAGAAATAGCAGAAATTGATTCTGATAAATTGGGTTTTGCTCAAGAAGTATTGAACTTAATGGGATCAGACTTAAAAAAGGTAGGATTAACTCTCAATAATATTGCCATTTCAGAAATTTTAGAAAGTGTTACTTATGATCCTGATAGTTTCTTTGATGCTCAAGGGGTACGCTTAAGAACCGAAATTATTCAGCGTTCAATTCAACAAAAGCGAGAAGTTGAATTAACAAGTCAAGTAGCAATAGAGCAAAAAGAACTAGATGCCCAAAAGCGATCGCTACAAATTGCCCAAGAACAAGAAAGTGCTAAATTAGCGCAAAAATTACAAGTAGAGGCACTAAAAGCCCAACGAGAACGGGAAATCCAAGAGGCAAAAGACAAAGAAGCCGCAGCGATTCAACGCAGCAGAATTTTGCAAGAGAAATTAGTTGCAGAAGAAGAAATTCGTCGCAAATTATCTTTGCAAGAAAGCCAAATTGAAGCCGATATTGCTCTAGAAGAACGCAATAAACTCTTAAAAGTATCACAATCACTGCAAAAACAGGAAGCAGAAATTGCCGAAATTTCCCGTCAACACAAAGTAGACGCGGGTAGACTCAAAGCCCAAGTGGAAATAGTCGAGTCAGAAAGATTAGCCAGAATTGCTCAGGAAGATTTAGAAATTGCTATTTCTGCCAAAAAACGTGAAAGTTTTCTCGCCCAAGCCGAACAAGCCACAGCCGAAGAAGCAGTGAATACAGCCGGGGAAATCGAAAAAGCCGAACGTAACAAGCGTTTGTCAACCATTGCGGCCGAAAGAGAAGCCCAACAACGCAGTATAAGCGATCGCAACGTGATTGAAATCGATGCCTTCCGCCGTCGCCGACAAGCCGAAATCGCCCAAGAAGCCGCAGAATTAGAAGCAGAGGCCATTCGTATCCTGGCAGTAGCTAACCGCGATAAAGTTTTAGCAGAAGCCGAAGCCATAAAAGTCAAAATTGCTGCCGAGAATACAATCAGTAACGCCAATCTGACTGCCCAAATGCTGACCACAATTTGGCCAGATTTAGCTGATAAACTCCCGGAAATTCTCACAGCCCTAGCCCCACAGCCGGGAGTGTTAGGAGATACTCGGATTTACTCATTCCCTGGTGCTAACGGCAGTAATGGCGCGCAAGATATTAATAAATTAATGCTCTCTACCAGTGGGCTTTCCTTAATCAACACCCTACTTGACGAAGGCAAATTAGGGGATTTAATTGGTCAAATTAGTCAATTAGTCCGTAGTAATGGCCAAGGAATCACTGACACGAACAACCATCTTTCCATAGTTCATAAAGCAACACCAACCCCTAGCCAAAGCAACCCAGAAATAGAATAAATTCAGTCAACACCAAAAAATTAGTGGTTACTGGCAAAAAAAATCGCTCCAAATCCCCTCACAATTTGATACCCTAGCTTAAACAGATTTGAGAAAAGTTACAGCGTGGAAATTCAACTTGGGCGGGGAAAAAAAGCTCGTAGAGCTTATGGCATTGATGAAATTGCTCTAGTCCCTGGTAGCAGAACACTCGATCCGAGTTTGGCAGATACAAAGTGGACTATTGGCAATATTGAGCGAGAAATCCCCATCATTGCCAGTGCAATGGATGGCGTAGTCGATGTGAAGATGGCTATCAAACTGTCACAGTTAGGAGCATTAGGAGTCATTAACTTAGAAGGTATCCAAACTCGCTATGCTGACCCAGAGCCGATTTTAGATCGAATCGCCTCCGTTGGTAAAAGTGAATTTGTTTCCTTGATGCAAGAACTCTATGCCGAACCCATCAAGCCGGAATTAATTGAAAAACGTATTCAGGAAATTAAACAACAAGGCGGGATTGCGGCGGTAAGTGCTACCCCAGCCGCAGCGAGTAAATATGGTGAAGTAGTGGCAAAAGCTGGGGCAGATTTATTTTTTGTCCAGGCGACGGTAGTCTCTACGGCTCATTTATCGCCAGAGTCCATAGTTCCCCTGGATTTGGCAGAATTTTGCCGTTCTATGCCCATCCCTGTGGCCTTGGGTAACTGCGTCACCTATGAAGTCACCTTGAACTTGTTGAAAGCTGGGGCGGCTGCGGTATTAGTGGGAATTGGCCCTGGTGCTGCTTGTACCTCCTGTGGCGTTTTGGGTGTGGGTATACCACAAGCAACTGCGATCGCTGATTGTGCTGCCGCCAGAGATGATTATTATCAGGAAACTGGTAATTACATTCCCATTATTGCCGATGGTGGTTTAATCACTGGTGGCGATATTTGTAAGTGCATCGCCTGCGGTGCAGATAGTGTCATGATTGGTTCTCCCTTTGCCAGAGCTGCTGAAGCTCCAGGCAGGGGCTATCATTGGGGAATGGCAACTCCTAGCCCCGTACTGCCCCGTGGAACTCGCATTAACGTCGGGACTACAGGCAGTCTAGAGCAAATACTCATCGGTCCAGCCGGACTAGATGACGGCACTCATAATCTTGTGGGAGCCTTAAAAACTAGCATGGGGACATTAGGAGCCAAAAATATCAAAGAAATGCAGCAAGTGGAAGTGGTTATTGCTCCTTCCCTACTAACTGAAGGTAAAGTATACCAAAAAGCCCAACAATTAGGCATGGGTAAATAAAGGAAATGAGAACAGGGAGGCAGGAATCACTAATAGGAAATAAATTTTTCACTGTTCCTCATACCTAAACTCAAATTCTTGTTGAAAAAATTTTTCCAGACTCTTAAACAATCTCTGGAAAAATCAAATATGTCGCCTACAATAGAGATAGCGGAGACGCATGTTTCCGTTCACTCCTCACACCACACTCCGCCCGGACTATTGTCTGGGCGGTTCCTTATGTTTGTCCATAATTTCTTTAACTTCGTTGCAAATGTACATTTTTGACTTCTAAGCTGCTGTTTTTGCTATGGTAGAATTTTCACCAAACTCAGAAATATAATTGCCAAAGGTTTTTAAGCATGACAGCAGCCTCAGAAGTTACGGATAAGAGTTTTGAACAAGAAGTACTTAAGAGTGATGTACCCGTTTTAGTTGACTTTTGGGCCCCCTGGTGCGGTCCGTGCCGCATGGTAGCTCCTGTTGTCGAGGAAGTCGCTGGTCAGTACGAAGGTAAAATTAAAGTTGTGAAAGTTAACACTGATGACAACCCTCAAGTTGCTAGTCAGTACGGTATCCGCAGCATTCCCACTTTAATGATTTTTAAAGGAGGACAAAAGGTCGATATGGTAGTGGGTGCAGTACCTAAAACCACATTAGCCAACACTTTGGAAAAATATATTGATGAGTAGAATTTTCACCAAACTCAGAAATATAATTGCCAAAGGTTTATAGGAATGTCAGCAACGCACCAATACCTTAATAATGGTGCGTTACGCTGCCCATGTCTCTTGGGCTATACACACCCTACTGGACTGGCAGGCTTAAAATAGTGCATTATGTTTCTCTTGTGGAACAGGCATACTTCGACAAGCTCAGTACAAGTCTTGCCTGTTCTGGGCGGTCTAGAAACCCCAAAATATTGATGCTTATGCACAAAATTAGCTGTGTCATTCCACTACGTGTTTGTCAGCGCCAAGTGCAGGCTACGCCAACAAAAAAAAGGACATTTAATGGTCAAAAGGAACATTACCGGGGTTAGGAACTAACCGCGCTAACGCGCCGCTACGCTAACGTAGACGCAGAGTCGTCTGGCTCTACTTCATACACCCGCAAACAAGCAGGAAGTATGAAGCAACTAGGGACGAAGAAGCGTCAAAAATCTGTAGAAGTTTCTGCTAGCAACGAACTAAGGGATGTAGAAACCCATAGTTC
>PWQB01000752.1 GCA_003556955.1 Nostocaceae cyanobacterium CSSed10_463m | reverse complement strand
TTAACGATATTTGCTCATTGGAGATCCCCCTAAATCCCCCTTAAGAAGGGGGACTTTAAGGACTTTAGCCCCCTTTTTTAAGGGGGGTTGGGGGGATTCTACGCGAACACAACCTTAACCGAAAAGTATTGCACCGCTATGCCGTAGGCTTTACGCGCAGCGTTTCCGCAGGAAATATTACGAATTACGAATTACGAATTACGAATTACGAACTACGAATTACGAACTACGAATTACGAACTACGAATTACGAATTACGAATTAATTGATATTGTTTCCACTTCTCCTGCTGACGTACCCTTTTTTCCTCAGTCAGGCTATCAAAACAGTGAGGACAAGAAATACCTTCTTCATATTTAGAAGAAGTCTTATCTGCGGCAGAAATAGGATGTCCGCAACAAAAGCACAATTCATGACTACCTAATTCCAACCCATGACGGACAGCTACCCGTTCATCAAACACAAAACATTCACCTTCCCACAAACTTTCTGCTGTTGGCACAGATTCCAGATACTTCAGAATACCACCTTTGAGGTGATATACCTCTGCAAAACCTTGAGATAACATAAAAGACGAGGCTTTTTCACAACGAATACCCCCAGTACAAAACAAAGCGATTTTTTTGTGTTGATGGGGATCGAGATTGTGACTCACATATTCGGGAAACTCTCGGAATGATTTAGTTTGAGGATTTTGTGCCTTTTTGAAAGTACCAATATTCACCTCATAATCATTACGGGTGTCAATCACAATCACTTCCGGGTCAGAAATCAAATCATTCCATTCTTGGGGACTAACATAAGTACCTACTTGCTGATTCGGGTCAACCTCCGGCAAACCCATAGTGACAATTTCTGCTTTTAGCCGCACTTTCATCCGTTCAAAAGGCTGTGTTTGGCTGTATGACTCCTTGTGTTCTAGGTCTGCTAAACGGGGATCAGCACGCAAAAATGCCAAAACAGAGTCAACCCCTTGACGCGACCCGGCAATAGTACCGTTAATACCTTCTGCTGCTAATAAAATTGTCCCCTTAACGCCTTGTGATTGGCAGTAAGACAGCAGGGGTTCTTGTTTTTCTGTAAAATCGGGCAGTTTGACAAACTTATACAGCGCTGCCACCACCTGAATATTTTCTTGCGTCATTTCTTTAGCAATGATATAATCTTGTACTAAAGCTGTAAATTAGGTTTTTATTTTTGGGGGTTTAGCTCAGTTGGTAGAGCGCCTGCTTTGCAAGCAGGATGTCAGCAGTTCGAGTCTGCTAATCTCCATTATCCGACACGTTGAAACACCACTGACAGATTATTAGCTGGCATCTGGTAAGTTTCTGTAAAAATTAGTTGTTGATTACTAGCTGCTGCAATTACATCCTCCAAATTACGCACACCCCAAGCTGGATTTTGCGCCCTTAAAGATTGATCAAAAGCGGCGTTACTAGGTGCGGTATGTTCACCGTTTTGCTTAAACGGCCCATATAAATATAATATTCCACCAGGAGGCAAAATTCGACTAGCACCAGCCATGAGTCCCAAACAAGCTGACCACGGTGAAATATGAATCATATTAATATTAACTATCGCTACAATGGGTGAGTAAGGTAATTTACCTAGCTCTACTGCCCAAATTGGCGCACTAGCATCAAGTTCCAAAGGCGGATAAAGGTTATCTGATGGAAGTTCTTTCGACCAAGCAGTAATACTAGCCCTTAATAGAGGATTTTGTTCAGAAGGTAGCCATTGACGAGGCTTGAGACGGGGCGCAAAAAATACCGCGTGTTCACCCGTACCACTAGCCACTTCTAAGATAGTGCCACTTGGAGGTAACACTTGTGAAAGCACCTCTAATATGGGTTCACGATTGCGTTGAGTTGCTGGCGCATATTGTCTTACATCTTCGGGTGTCTTCATATCCAAACTGTTCTATCCTTTGGGTGACACTAATTCTTTCCACCTCATGCAATCTTAAAACATAATCTGGAGAGTCATTTGCCTAAATCAATTCACTCTACCCAACCACCACTCAAATTTATTCCCCAACACTTTAACCCAGTTATACTGCAAATTATGCGGTGGTTATTGCCTGTTGTGCTACGATTTCGCACTAGGCCATGGTTACCTGCGGGTATTGTCCACATTGAAGCTAAGAATGTGAAGACATTAGCTGAACTGTATCAACAATTCCAGGCGGGTAAAATTCGCTTTTTGATTGCGTTTCGTCATCCAGAGGTAGAAGATCCTCTGTGTATGCTATATTTACTTTCCTACATTTTGCCCAAAGTTGCACGTCAGCATGGAATTAAACTCCAAAAACCTGCTCACAGCTACTTTCTTTACGATCGCGGAATGACTGTATGGGCTGGGAATTGGCTGGGGTGGTTGTTTTCTCAAGTTGGTGGTGTCCCTATTCGTCGTGGTAGGCGATTAGATAGACAAGCTATTCAAACAGCACGGGAGTTGTTTTGTAATGGTGATCTGCCGATCGCTGTCGCACCAGAAGGAGGTAATAATGGTCATAGTGAAGTTGTGAGTCCCTTAGAACCCGGTGTGGCGCAATTAAGCTTTTGGTGTGTAGAAGATTTGCACAAAGCTCACCGTTCTGAGACTGTGGTAATTATACCGATTGGCATTGAGTATAGCTATGTTGAGCCGCCTTGGTCAAAGTTGCATTGGCTGTTAAGTAGGTTAGAAGCGAATAGCGGTTTGGAACCAATTAACCAATCTGCAACTCCTCAACAGCAAGAATTATACTATCAGCGTATTTGTCGCCTGGGTGAATATTTTATTACTGAGATGGAAGAGTTTTATCGCCGTTTCTATCATCAAGACATCCCCAAAAATATGTCTATGGATGAATCTGCGAGTCCGAATGAGATTTTAGTTGCTAGATTGCATCGTTTAATGGATAAAGCTTTACACGTTGCTGAAGAATATTTTGCAGTGCAAGCTCAAGGCAATTTTATTGATCGTTGTCGTCGTTTAGAAGAAGCTGGTTGGAATTATATTTATCGGGATGATATAGCAGATATTAATACTTTACCGCCTTTCCAACGTGGGTTAGCAGATTGGGTGGCATCAGAAGCAGATTTAAAAATGCAACACATGAGAATAGTGGAAAGTTTTGTGGCTGTAACTGCTAATTATATCCAGGAGAAACCGACGGCGGAAAGGTTTGCAGAAACAACTTTATTAATGTTTGATTTGCTGTCTCGCATTCAGGAATCTACTCTTCCGGGAAGACCTCGTTTAGGTTTGAGGAAAGCAATGATTACTGTCGGTGAACCAATTTCTGTAACTGAAAGATGGGAAAAAACTCAAGGCGATCGCTCTGCAACTCGTCAAGCTGTGAGTGATTTGACAAAAGACTTACAAGTTGCTATGGAGAATATAATCAAGCATAATTAAACCTTGTCTACTTTGAGAACTGTAGTTTTTAGTCAAGATGGTGAGATTGCTTCCTTACGTCGC
>PWQB01000655.1 GCA_003556955.1 Nostocaceae cyanobacterium CSSed10_463m | reverse complement strand
CTGCGAAAAACTCGAAATCACAGCATCGAATCCCAGTGAATTTATAACTGCCGCCAGAAATAAACACCCAGAGAACCTTTTTATCCTGATTGACGAAACCCAGTCTATCGTTGGTGAAGAGCTTTCTGAAGATCTTGAAAAAAACTTAGAAAGGTACTGGCAACTCCTTGGACAGTTGCAAAAGGAGGCCAGTAACCAACTATATGGCTTGCATATTTTCCACGGGTTATCAGCAAACAGCGCCCGCGCTATAAATAAAATCGGGCAGATACCTACTATAAGAGAGTTCCAGAAGTATATATTTACACTGCAATCTCTTAGTGAAGAGGAGCAGTGGGAGATGCTCTGCGACCACTTTAAAAAGGGTGCAAATGATCCAGAGTTGAGGCCTGAGACCATATTAGATCGTGGGGTAAATCGTTGCCTCAATGAACTGATCGGAGGCAACCCCAGGTATTCTTTGTCATTAATGGGCAGGATATTTGATTCGGCTATAGCTCAAGAAGTCGAAAAAATTGATGGTGCCATATGCTATCAGACCTTACAACTGACACCGCGTATCGATGCCTCGAGCAGTAATTATTTCAATAAAACTCTGATCAATCACGTTCTAAATGAACTGAGGGAAGGACAACAAACCGAGAGAAAAATAGCCCAGTTACTCGAACGTAAAATGAGCACCCTTTTGGGTGAATGGAAAGGAGTCAAACAAGCAGAGTTAGAAGAATTTGACCTCACGACAGCAACTATTAGAACTGAATGCGGTTCTTTGAAGCGGGCGATGACGATTTTCGAACAACCTCCTGGTAGCGATGAGTTCCGCTTACGCCACGATTTCTTAAACGAAATCGGGGTCATCAGGCAGCGTACCCTTAGCGATAGTGAGGACAAAGCGTTACTCCTCAAAATCCAGTTGGAACCGGAGACTCTGATCTCTTCAATGATGATTGGGTTGCGGGAGGTAATGATATATAATTCTCATCCAGGAATCTTGAATGAATTTTATGTCGGATTTGCCAATAGGATCTATCAGACTTCGGTTTCACAAAATGTTCCGGTTCAAGTCGCTCTCAATGTCTTTAAAGGAAAAGAGATTCCAATAGAGCTATATAGAAAAATAACTGAACTGATTGAGAACGAAAAATTTACAGTTGTCTTGTTGATCGAAGATGCTGACACCTCTCATGATTTGCCAGGCAGTACATGGGAAAAATTTAAATGGTCATATTCAGGCCCAATAGACTTGGAGAACCGTTTCATTTTCATCAATGGCACCGATTCGGAAGGCAGGAAATTTGATGAAGACTTTTTTGTCCGATTGGCTACTCTCAACATTGGCGAGGATAAAGCTCGTGATTGGTATGAACGTTTGCAGATAGATAAACATTTAGCTCAAATCAGGAAAGAATGTATATATTGCCCAGCAGAAAATGAGCGTGTTTTAATTGATGAATTAACAAAACAAGGGCGAAGTTATAAAATCGGTGAAATAAAGACTCTGAAAGATAGTTTCAACTGGGTAAGCAGGGAAAGATTAGTAAAAATTGAATTGTACATCGATAAAGATGGAAGCACCTATCGAGTTCATCCTATCGAACAAATCAGACCCATAAAATATATTCTTCACAAACTTCAAACATCCCCTGATGGTCTGAAAAAGAGTATGTTAGATAAGTTATTGGCTTCTAAATTTATTCGAACAGGAGGTGTCCAATCTATTCGTGCCCATACTGACTGGTTGCTCCAATTACTTGAAAGCCAAAGTAAGATAAAGTTAGATGGCGAAGTAGCCCATTATAAGGACCTAAATCGTGAACTGCAGGTTCTCAAAAACAAGTACGAAAAGACTAAAGATCTCCTTGATAAAGAAATATCAAAATATGAGATCGCAGAAATCGATATTGCTCGACTGAAGCAATTATCTGAGTCCACAAGTGAGGTTGCTGGTAGAATTGATGATATAACTTATTCTTCCGTTGAACAAAGGATTTTCGAGTATGAAACCGCCATCGAAAGACTTGAGGAGATCCAAAAAGACTTAGAAAAAGTTCCAGAAACCGCGAGAGCGGCCCTAAAAGGACAGTTGGACGTGTTGCAAGACCTTGCCGCAGAAGTTAACAAAAAAGCCGCGTGGCAAAACCAGGATGCTAATCCTTATAGAATATTGTATGGCTTGGGAGTTGTGGAAGAAAATATTGCCAACCTAAATAAGAGGATTAAAGAACCAATCCCACAACAGCGCAGTTGTCGGAAAAAAATCGTTTCCATCAGTAAGCAGTTAAAGGCGCTGGAAGCATTACTTTCAGAAGAGTTATCGTCTGGAGTTTATGAAGGGAATGATGATTTGGGCCAATGTATCTTCAAAATATTTAATGCTATTAGAGATAAAAAGGCAGGGATCATTACTCTGCATTTTTCACAACCTATAAGGAATAAATCAATATGAGTTTAATAGGATACAACGATAATGCAAGGGCACTCTCAAACAAGATTAAGCAGAAGTTGTTCTCTTTGGATCCCTGCAAAGATAACGGCCTGAGTATCCGGGGCGCGCGGCGCAGCGGTCGTTCGACCTTCTTTGCCAAAGTGGAAAACCAGTTAAATGAATCCGGAATTGTAAATTGTTTTAAGGGCGAATTATCTGAAGCGACCAAGGAAGGATTTGAAACAACTCTCATAGAGGCAATCTCAGAAAGTGCCGTTTGCAAGAATGACTACAGTTCCTTTCAAGGGAAAATTCATACCCATGACCCGTTCTTTGAGTTGTGCGCCGCCTTGAACCAGAATGAAGGCAAGCCGCCGGTGTTTCTGCTCGATATGGGAAAATCATTAGAAGATGCTTTTGACAGTAAGGGTTCAACAGGCGTGATGGATTTATCACGCCATCTCAAATACATTTTCAACTTGATGGGGGACAAAGGGTATAAGTTTTATCTAGTTTTGGGTGTGACCCATAGATTTGTCAAAGGAGTCGCAGGGTCTGCGCAGGACACTTGGATTGACCGCTACAGAAATGAATTAAATCTAACCAACACCTCCTTTGAAGGCCTTCCTTCAGAGTCTTTTCGGCAAATCGTCAGCAGTATATCGGGAGTAGAAATACCTGAGAGATTTTTCGGACTCTGGCGAGGAAACACCGTCACCGCAGGTCAATTAGGGGAAAACCTCAAGAGTCGAACTGTCACTAATACAGACAGTGAAACGCTATGGCAAAACCTTCAGGGGCAGTGGAACATTGTGGAAACAATTCATCACGAAATAATCTCTGATGCCGATTTGGCGGAATTACTCCTCGCTGATGCCGTTATCCCCGAGAATCGCTATCCCGCATGGTTGGAAGAATGTGATGGGGGTTATAGGGCAACTGATGCTCTGTACGAACACTTTGGATTTATTTCCCCCGCCAAAGATCCCAGCAAACAGGAGCGGATTCAGCGGCGAGTTAATGACCCATATGATGATGAAGTGG
>PWQB01000415.1 GCA_003556955.1 Nostocaceae cyanobacterium CSSed10_463m | reverse complement strand
ATCACCTTCAACGGGGCTAAGATAAGTTTCCACACAGTCAATAATTTGGCTAATCGTGGCAGAAGTCGCTTGTGTTGGTAACTTAATTAACCGAATTTGAATGCGAAACAGCACTCTTTTAGCCACGTTGGCACCAGTACCAGTCTCATATTCCACATCAAACATTTCATCTACCTGCCGTCCAGTACTAGCAATACCGATAATTCCTTGCTGGGCTTGATGTGGACGCAGGGCTTGAGATATCTTCTCTTTGACCTGAATTTTAATTTGATTGACAATCGCAAAGTGAAATACCTGCTCAGACATTCGCATTCGTAGATAATCTAAGTTAAAGTCCCGTGAGTTAACCAAGTCGGGATTAGTTTCCATTTTGCGAATAGTTTCCAGGGCTAGTTTAAACTTCTTTTCTAGCTCTCGCGCCCGGAATCTCTCAAATCTAATCTTCTTCTCTAGCTTATCTAGCTGAAGTTTGCCATATACGATTAAAGCCACTACCGATAAGGACAGTCCGGCAGATGTCATCATTAAAAGTGATGGTAGTTGGGGTTGAGTTGCTAGCACTTGCTGGGCGACGAGTGTAGTACTTGTTTGAGGAGATTGGGCAATAAACGTGGAATTTCTCATGATTGGTAACTATAAACGAAAAATGCTGGAGTTATTTTGTTAGGATTCCCAAATCCTCAATGCCATTTAGCTATGTGATAATTATTTTTTACAACTGATCATAAAATTATATGCACAGTCAGCCAAATCACCTTGGGGGACATCCTCTAACTCTGAAACAACTGTCCGAGGATTCATTCAGGAAGATTCGCTTAATTGCTACCGATATGGACGGGACACTGACTCAAAGAGGCAAGTTTTCAGCAGCATTGCTGCAAGCTTTAGAAGATTTAGCGGCTGCTGGAATTAAAGTCTTAATTGTCACCGGACGTTCTGCTGGTTGGATGAGTGGATTAAGTAACTTATTGCCTGTTGTGGGTGCGATCGCTGAAAATGGTGGTTTGTTCTATCCATCTGGAGATGATCAACCAGTCGCTTTAACCTCTATCCCAGACTTCGAGGCACATCGCCGTAGTTTAGCTGTAGCTTTTGCACAATTAAAACTTAAATTTCCCCAACTCCAGGAATCAGCCGACAATCGTTTTCGTGCCACTGATTGGACATTTGATGTTGCCGATTTGAGTCCCCAGGAATTAGAAATACTGAGTCATCTTTGTCAAGGAATGGGTTGGGAATTTACTTATAGTAATGTGCAGTGCCACATTAAACCCCAAGCACAAGATAAGGCTTTAGGATTATTGCAAGTGTTAAAAATATACTTACCTGAATTGTCACTAGAACAAGTTTTAACTGTTGGTGATAGTCCCAATGATCAAAGTTTATTTAACCCAGAGCATTTTTCTGTTTCTGTCGGTGTAGCCAATATACTAAAATATGCCAATCAGCTACAACATCAACCTAAATATATGACTACGGCTGCTGAAGGGGAAGGATTTTGCGAGTTATGCCGTTATATTTTGTCCCACAAAGACACCTAGAACAAAATCAAATATACATTTTATGACTACCGGGATTTGCTGCTGTTATGCTTTAAAATTAAGCCTTATAGCAATTTAAAGAAATATTTAATTAATGAATAGTTGCCAGAAAGGAGTGATTAAGGGTAGGGTTATGTATAAGTGTTAATTTAGCTCAATTTTGGGTAACTCTATTCTCAGAATATCGTCATGACCAAAATCCCTGATGTTTTAGTTGAAAAATCAAATACTTGATATATAATCCCAATATATTAAGTATTGAATCAGACTATTGCTGATGCGAAAACCAAGCAATGATAGTGATAGTCTTTTTGAAAATCTCAAGCATGAGAAAGATCGCGTTGGGCTACAGCGTGTAAGTCTACTGAGGGATAACCGCTCCCATGCTCCTGTTGAAGTAGAAAGTAAAGTCTAGCTTTGTCTAGGTTTTACATAGCAGGTAATATCATATCTTGCAGCTAATGATTAGAATTGCGGCTACCATAACGCAGCCTATATATCTAGGCTATGAAATTCTTGATTTTACTTTCCAAGTCAGTACCAACCGACTTTGTTTGTTTAATCAAGACAATGGGTTGAGGAAGGGCCGTTTGGGGTGTTGCGCCTAGGAATAACTACCGTAAAACCTATGGCTACGCCACGCAAAAAGCTATGGGTATTTGGCGACACATCACCAAAAAGCTTTGGGGATATCCCATATCAGCCCCTGGCGTGCAGTTTGTAGTAATTTTAGCTTTGTGCCAGATGTGAGTAGTACCTGAAGAGTTAGACGTTAACTGTGATCTTGATTATGCCTGACAATCTCATCTAATTCTATATCAAAAATTATTTATGTCAGTTCAAGAAGGTAGTTTTGGGGAGAACGCACATTTAATTATTGGTACTAGTAACCAAGAACATTATTACCTGCAACCAAATTCTACTTCTGTAGGTAAGTTGGCTCGTAAAAAAGGAACTATTTCCAGATTTCTGGCTCCCTTGACTCAGGATACTTTCAAGCAAGTGGTCACAGAAGTCGAGCAAACATTACAGATTGTTCATCAAACCCTATCAATGTTAGATACTCAAGGGTTTGAAACAATTCTCCAAGAAATGCTGCATTCTATTACCTTCAAAACAGGAGAATTGTTAGGAGCAGACCGGACAACGATATTTTTATTAGATGAAGATAAACAAGAGCTATGGTCAATTTTAGCTGAAGGAGAAGGAAAAGCTTCTCTAGAAATTCGGATTCCAGCAGATAAAGGCATTGCGGGGGAAGTTGCTACTTTTAAAAAAGTCATAAATATTCCCTTTGATTTTTATCAAGATCCGCGTTCATATTTTGCGAAACAACAAGATAAAAGAACCGGGTATCGTACTTACACAATGCTAGCTTTGCCACTATTAAATGAACAAGGTAAATTAGTGGCAGTGGTGCAATTATTGAATAAATTAAAATTATCACATCAGACAGATGATCCGATTTCAGAGCGGATTGATAGAGCTGGATTTAGTCAAGCTGATGAACAACTATTTCAAGAATTTGCTCCTTCAATTCGACTGATTTTAGAATCGTCGCGTTCGTTTTATATGGCGGCTCAAAAACAGAGGGCTTTGGCGGCGTTAATGAAGGCAATTAAGTCTCTAAGTCAAAGTAGTCTGGATTTAGAAGATACCCTCAGACGGGTGATGCAAGAAGCTAAGGAACTGATGAATGCTGATCGTAGTACGCTATGGCTTAAAGATAGCGATCGCCATGAATTATGGACTAAAATTACTCACGATGATGGCTCGACTAGAGAATTGCGAGTCCCCATAGGCAAAGGCTTTGCTGGAATCGTCGCTGCATCTGGACAAAAGCTGAATATTCCCTTTGACTTGTATAATCATCCTGACTCAGATACGGCCAAACAAATGGATCAGCAAAATGGCTATCGTACCTGTAGTTTACT
>PWQB01000287.1 GCA_003556955.1 Nostocaceae cyanobacterium CSSed10_463m | reverse complement strand
TGATTGTTGCTGGTTGTGTTGCCCAACAGGAAGGAGAAGCTTTGTTACGCCGAGTGCCAGAATTGGACTTGGTAATGGGGCCACAACACGCCAACCGACTGAAGGATTTGCTGGCCTCTGTGTTCGATGGTAATCAAGTTGTGGCTACTGAGTCGGTTCATATCATGGAAGATATTACCCAACCCCGAAGAGATAGCAGTGTAACTGCTTGGGTAAATATCATTTATGGTTGTAATGAACGCTGCACTTATTGTGTAGTTCCGAATGTGCGTGGTGTAGAACAATCTCGCACCCCAGAAGCTATCCGTGCTGAAATGGAGTCACTGGGACGACAAGGTTACAAAGAAATTACCCTTCTCGGTCAAAATATTGATGCTTACGGTAGAGATTTGCCGGGGACAACTCCAGAAGGTCGGCATCTACATAATTTCACTGATTTACTTTATTATGTGCATGATGTTCCAGGCATTGAACGCTTAAGATTTGCCACAAGTCATCCTCGCTATTTTACGGAAAGATTAATTAAGGCTTGTGCAGAGTTGCCCAAAGTGTGTGAACACTTTCACATTCCCTTTCAATCAGGGGATAATGAGGTGTTAAAAGCCATGTCACGGGGTTATACTCACGAGAAATATCGCCGGATCATTGATACCATTCGCCAATATATGCCCGATGCTTCTATTAGTGGCGATGCTATTGTGGGCTTTCCTGGAGAGACAGAAGCACAGTTTGAACATACCTTGAAGTTGGTAGAGGATATTGGTTTTGACTTATTGAATACAGCCGCATATTCCCCCCGTCCAGGTACACCAGCAGCTTTGTGGTCAAATCAACTCAGTGAAGAAGTAAAAAGCGATCGCCTACAAAGATTAAACCATTTAGTGAACATCAAAGCCGCCGAGCGATCGCAGCGTTACATGGGACGGATTGAAGAAGTCTTAGTAGAAGACCAAAACGCCAAAGATCCTACTCAAGTCATGGGACGCACTGGTGGTAATCGTTTGACTTTCTTTACAGGCGATATTAATCAGTTAAAAGGGAAAATTGTCAAGGTAAAAATTACTGAAGTTAGAGCTTTTAGTTTAACTGGTGAACCCGTAGAAGTCCGCCAAGCAATGCCAGTATAATTGTAAAATTAGTTTGTAGTGAGGGCTTTAGCCCTCAAGGACTGAAGTCCTTACTACAAACCTTAGTAAATCAGCTTTTAGCGCTGAGTTTAACTAATTCGTCTAACTCTTGCTGCATTTGATTTACAACTAATTCATAACATTCATGGACATAGTGGCGATCGCTTGCGGCTTCCCGACCGTAGCGTTCAAATACAATGGGTTTACACACCCGTGTGTGAATAGGGCTAGGTAAGGGGATATTCGGTAGAGGACCCATTGCTAATCCCCAAGGTAATCCCAGATAAATCGGAAAAACTACCGGATCAATGCCAAACAACCAAGGCATTCCCCATTTATGGAATTGTTGTAAAATCTTATAGACATCAGCCAACACAATTAATGTATCGTGAGCGCCAGTAGAAATTACAGGTACAATCGGTACATTCTCCCGTAGTGCCAGCTTAATAAATCCTTGCCGTCCCGCAAAATAAATTTTATTCCGCAAATTATGCGGACGAAAAACATCTTCGGCTCCCCCAGGATAAACCAGCACACTCGCCCCAGAACGCAAAGCCGCATAAGCCATTTTTGGATGAGCTATCACTGCGCCAGTTTTGGCAGCCATTTTCGCTATTTCCGGGGTAAATTTCCAAATATGGGGATGCATGAGACCGTAAACAGGCTTCTCAACGCCAAATTTTCGGAACCAGTCATACATCATCATCGCCATATCCGGAGCCGCTAGTCCTCCATTGTGAGAACCAACGAAGAGAACTTTTTCTTCGGGTTTAATATGATGCCAACCACTAGTTTGAACTCTAAAGTAGTAATGATACAAAAAGCTCAATAAAGGCATCACAGATTTTATGAACTTTGGATCTCTTTCATCCAAAGACCAACCGAGTTTTGTTTCGTGTTGATGTTTCTCTTTTAACATTTAAGAATATTAACAGAATTACTGAAAGTGTTATTATTGTACTGTTTACAGTTAAAAAACAAAGTATTAATACATAGATATGCTTTTATCTATGCAACATCTTTAACATTAAATTTGCGTAAAATAGCAAGATTTTTTTGCACTCACCGACAAACACAAGTCTGTTGCCCAAAAATTTGATTTTGCTCGAATTGCAGTGTCTGTATTCGTCTGACTCGTTCAATTATAACTATATTTAGGTTTTTTTTCATACATTTAGCTCCCACGATGATCATCTGGCAAATATGCCAGGATATCTGTAACATATTTAACAATAATCAATTGAAAAAATTTTTCCCACAATATTTTGTAAAATTGCCTAAATTCCCAAAAAGCTTTTCATATTGATACTTCGGGTAAGAGCAAAGCCTTTAAGTTCACTGTTGAGTATCTGCCAAAATGGCAGCGAATTAAATTTAATATGTGATATATTCATGAGCAGTGCAAGGATTGACTCTGATAAAAACACACAATGCAGCTTAATTGGCTGTGGCTTTTGTTGATATAATCAGCTTTCCTGACAACCCATTAAATTTTATTTTTGCTATTTTTCTAAATCCAAGGTGTATTACCCTTTCAAGCTATATCGGCGGGATAAAACCCGTCTTTTATTTTGCTAATCATAGGGACAAATTTTTGGCTAGAACTGCCAGATGGCAGAGTGTGGGGTTATATCAACCCTTTTAAATATCCCCAATTCTCTAAGTTAAAATGTGGCTAATGTATTAGGAAATACCAATAACCAGCCATATCAGATTTTATGACCTTTGGACACATCCCATAGGAAGATGACTAAGTAGTAAAATAATAGGTACATTAGTCCGGGATGTTGTTATGCACTGGATTTATAGTGAGGTTTGGCTAATGGTCAAACCTCTTTTATTATTCTCGAAAAACAAATATTTTGCCACTCAGAGAATGTCTCAGAAAACCTTCTCCTCTTCTTCCTCCTCTCCCTCCTGCTTCTTCTGTCTCATATAATACTCTTAGAGCTACGGAGTTCTCAAGGCTATTCCTAATAAATAGGGAAGCCCCTCTCGTCAGAAGACGGGACAGTTAACGACATCTCTAAGAACTAAAATGGCAAATCGCCGGCGCAAGCAAACGCCACAAGCTTCTAAACGAAATCCGTCTCAGGGTAATGAGAGCAAACGCATTTCCTCACAGCCTAGGCAAAAATCTCCAAGGGGTTGGCTATGGTCAACTCTAGCGATCGCTCTTTTGTTGAGTAGCGCTGGATTAATTATTGCTTTTACCTGGTTGAGTATTCTCTTTATCTTCAATCCAGAAAAGGTAAGCTGGCTGAACGAATTTCTCCCCGAATGGATACAAATTCCTCTGACTGAGAGAGAACGCCCCCAAAGCCGTCAACAAATTCTAGAGACTCTGAGTAAACAGCAAATAGCTG
>PWQB01000445.1 GCA_003556955.1 Nostocaceae cyanobacterium CSSed10_463m | reverse complement strand
CGGATTGTTATTGTTACCAAAACAATATGATTTTGTCCGGTTTTCCTCCCTTGTCTACTATCCTTCCTTGTCCACCTTGTCTTACCCTCACGAGAATGTAAAAAACCTACACCTGTCAGCTGCCTCTTCCCCCCTGCCTCTTCGTTAACCTTCCTCCACTGGGAAGAACTCCTTAGTTTTTTCCGAGTATGTCCAGGCAATACCATCAGGATCTTTGCTACGACACCACTCTGGAAACTCTGGATCATTGCGGCGTTTGTAGACTGTGCTGGAATAAACATTTAACCGCTTGGCTAGTTCTGACTGGATCAAAGAACCAAACATTAACTGTTTTTCTAGCGATCGCTCAACCTCTTGATGGGATTCTGGTTGTGGTGCTACGGTTTCCGGTTCCGAATCCACAGACTGGGTTTCTGGTGCAGCTAAGAGCGATCGCGCAGTATTAGTTACTTGTTGAGCCGGAAGCGCTGCAATCGGTTCACTACTATCAAGGATATCGCCCAGAATACTGGCGGTCATAAAGTAATAAACATCACCTCCATCTTGTGAATTTTGGATACTAGCACCAAATTCATTAGCCTTGCTATCTAAATAGCGTTTTGCCGTTGTCCCCGAAAAATTTCCCTTAATTGCCAAGTCCATCGGCGTAATTTTGCCTTGAGTTTCCCGAATCATTTGATGAAAAACCGGATTAACTTTCTCAGACCACTGTTGCCATTGATATTGCTGCCAAACCTGGAAACCAATAGCCAGCATCAGAATTGCCAGTAAAATTCTCCAGGTAGCAATCAGGAAAATAATCAAAAACGAAATTGGCAAAAGTAGAACGAGAAACCCTCTCCCGTTGCTTTCTATTATTTTTTCACTCATGCCGATTATTGCCAGTTGATTTTTTGGAAAATAATACTATTATCTTGGCAAAAAGTGGGACATTTTTTTGTATCGTTTGGCAAAGTTACCGAAAAAGAGGCAGATGAGAAGAGGAACGGGGGCAGGGGGCAGGGTGCAGGGAAGAAGAGGAAAGGTTGTTAAGTAAACGGAAGTTTAAAGTAATTTCTAACTCCCCCTTGCTCCCCTTCGACTGCGCTCAGGGCAAGCCTGCACCCTGCTCCCCTGCCTCTTTATGCTTGCCTTTGACAAAGCAACAAACCAAACCACTGATTCGGATCAGTCCACACATTCAGGGGTACTAAACCCTGTGCTGTGAGTTGCTGTTGTATGATGTTCAGATCAAATTTGCGGGAAATTTCCGTATGGATAGTTTCCCCAGGAGCAAAATTAACCGTGAGGTTGAGAGCGCGTAATTCTACAGATTGCGATCGCAAACTGCGTAAATACGACTCAATTTGATTTTCGGTTTCGTTATAAAACGACCAGTGTTCAAACTGCGTCATGTCAAAATTACCCTCAAATAGCTGATTTAAATGCTCCAAAATATTCAAGTTAAAAGCCGCCGACACACCTTGGCTATCGTCATAAGCTGGTTCCAAGATATCTTTTGGCTTTTGTAAATCTACCCCCAATAAAAAATACTCCCCTACTTGCAGAGCATTTGTAATTTGAGAGATAAAAACATCACTCTCTTGGGGCGTGAGATTACCCAAACTACTGCCAATAAAACCAATTATCCGACTGGGTAATTCTGATGGCAGAATTTTTGCCAAGGCTAACTCGTAGGTTCCGGCCAGTGCATGAACTTGTAAAGAAGGATAATCTGCTAATAACTGCCTAGCACTACTTTCTAATATCCCCGCACTCACATCAATCGGTACATATAGCATGGGGTAGCCTAGTTGCTGGTAGGCATCTAGGATAATTCTGGTTTTAGTAGAGCTACCACTGCCAAGTTCTACCAATTCACAAGGGCCAGTTATTCTGGCAATTTCACTAGCATACTGCTGTAAAATTTTCGTTTCTGTGCGTGTCAGATAATATTCTGGTAATTCACAGATTTGCTCAAATAACTCCGAGCCACGATCATCATAAAGGTATCGGGTGGGAAGGGTTTTAGGTGTTTGAGTTAGTCCCTGAATTACATCACTCCCAGCATCAAATGTGACTGTTTCAGTCACTGTCACCAAACGCTCAATCCGCAAGCGTTTTTCAATGCTTTTTGGGGAAGCAAATTTGCTGCTAGCAGCTTTAGATATTGACATTTATCCTCCATTATGTAAAATACCAATTCGTAATTCGTAATTCGTAATTAAGAAAGAAAGGGATGTAGCCTTCTTTTGCCGAATTGGTATATTAGGTTTCTTTTGAGGGCAAACCTTTACTTCAGCTAGTGAAACACATAGCCATAGCTCATAACATCACGCCTGAGCCAGATTAATCAAGCTTTTAAGCCATCTTGAACGATTTTCTCATAAAAACCGATGCCTTGTAGAGACGCGATTCATCGCGTCTTAAATTCTTATATCCATCGCGTCTTAGATTCATTGCGTCTTAGCACACCGAAACCCGGCGAAAATCTGGTAAACGCCCGGATAATACCAATTGCGAAAACTATTACGCAGTCCCCAATGGCGTGTAGCCCAACTTCCGCCTTTTAAAACTCGGTGCTTGTTGTCAAAATAAACTTGGGAATAACCGATATAAGGATAACTCTGGAAACCGTCGTAACCATTAAACCAGGAACTAGTCCACTCCCAGACATTACCTAGAGTATCGTATAAGCCATAAGCACTTTGTCCGACTGGATATTTATCTACTGGTGTAGTATGACCAATGAGGCGATCGCAATTACAATTTTTAGAACTGGGTGATTTATCCCCCCAAGGATAGATGCGACGACAACCAGCTTTTGCATCCCAACTAGCGGCTTTTTCCCACTCAGCTTCTGTCGGTAGCCGCTTACCCACAAAACGTGAATATGCTTCCGCCTCATACCAACTCACACCACAAACAGGATGATTATCCCAATTGCCCTCACCAGACCAGTAAAGTGGTTTAATCACCTGCTCAGTTTCTCGCCATTTCCACCCAGCTTCCGACCACCATTGAGAATCTTGGTAGCCTCCAGCCTCCATAAACAAACGATACTGTCCACAAGTCACCGGATAACGGTCAATATAATAACTCTCTAAATACACCTTATGTCCAGGGCGCTCATTATCCAGAGCATATATATCATTACTTCCCTGTTCAAATTCACCAGCCGGTATGAGAACCATCTCCGTAATATTATTGTGGGAAGACGTATAACTAATATTTTCTATCTTCCCCTTTTCCCATTTCATCAATTCCAGCACAAAGCTAATAATTTCGCAGTGTTGGCTTTCGTGCTGAATCAAAAAGCGCCAAAGACGTTCCTCTTTTGCAATATCAACTACTTCTAGGCGTTGCAAAACCTGTTTTCTCACTGTTTCCAAGTAATCAAGCGTTTGCTGTAGATTAGGTAACTGCACACGTTGTGATTTAGGTAAACCATCAGCCGCAAATAGTTTCCGGTATTGGGGAAACGAAGAAGCTAAACCCCCACTGTGTTCTAGTAACCATAAAAACTCAGT
>PWQB01000202.1 GCA_003556955.1 Nostocaceae cyanobacterium CSSed10_463m | reverse complement strand
CTGCCACTACGACGCTGACACCAGCCGCAATTCCAGCTGCTAGGGGTAAGCGAGCTTTAGACCCTCCCAATAGCCGTTGTAAGGTTTGGGTTAACACCCAGCCTACCCAAACAGCAATCACTGCCGCATTTAAAATATTGGCTCCCAAAGCTGTGATCCCACCATCAGCAAATAGCACAGCTTGAATAATAAAAACTGTGGCAATGCTGATAATTCCCGCCCAAGGACTACCCAAGATCACTGCTGCTAAAGTTCCCCCCAACAAATGACCACTAATACCCCCTGCTACCGGGAAATTAATCATCTGGGCGGCGAAAATAAACGCTGTGGTTAAACCAAGTATAGGGGCGCGACGCATTCCTAAATCTTCTTGCGATCGCCCACAAGCCACAACCAACGCTACCGCACTCACTAAACCAGTAGCCCCAGCCACCGGCACTGAAATAAATCCGTCAGGAATATGCATGATTCAATCTATCTTTATTGTGTAGACTCACACAATAAATATTGTGTAATTACTTAATTATCTTAATAGAAAACAGCATTTTTTCAGGTTTGGCAATCCCCTATTGGGGGATTTTAACCTGATTTTTGGTATATTTAATTAACAAATAAAATGTTTTAAAATATACTTATTTGTAGAAATATTTAATTTTATTTCCGAAACCGCATATAAAAATCAAAAAATGCAATTTGCGGTCAAATTAGCTACCTCATTCTGGCAAAATCAAAGTTTTCGGGTATGATGGTTTGTTTATACGATATCTGCAATTAACCTGGACTAAATCTTGAATTTGGCGGATGTAGATAGTCTCAGCCTGGAAAAGTAGTTAAACTGAAGAGAACCATGAGTATATTTGAAGCGATTCTTTTAGGAATCATTCAAGGAATTTTTATGTTTTTCCCGGTGAGTTCCACCAGTCATCTCGTTTTAACCCAACACTGGCTGATTCAGCGAGGCTCAAATTTACCGCCTCCAGAAAGTTCAGAAATGATTTTTTTTGATTTAATTGTTCATGTTGGTACATTGATTTCCATCGTTGTTGTTTTTCGTCGTAGTCTAGGGCGTTTGCTGACCAGAATTTGGCAAGATTTTTACCAACTGATTACTGAACTAAATTCCAATCGCAAAGACCCCGTTAAACTCAGAGTCTCAGCCATGCTGACTCGCTCTTTAATTTTTCCTTCTGGTGAGCGCCAAGGCGATTTTCTTTACTTGCGTTTAGCTATTTTGGGGATGCTTTCTGTAGTCGTTACAGGATTAGTGGGATTACCTTTTAGGTCGATAATTAAACAAGTTTTCTTTGCCTATCCCTTAGCTATTTCTTTCACATTAAGTATCACCGGGATTTTGCTATGGTGGACAGATAAAAAAATTCGTCAAACACGAGGATTAAGAAAATTAACTCCCTGGGTAGCTACAGTCATCGGTTTAGGACAAGCATTATCCCTCATTCCTGGTTTAAGTCGCAGTGGGATGACTATTTCCTTTTCCTTATTCACTGGACTTAGACGACAATGGGCTGCTGAATATAGCTTTTTTATTGCATTTCCCACCATTCTCGGCGGCACTTTATTACAAGGACTGGAATTGCTGCAAGAGGAAACCCTGAATATTGGCATCATACCTTTAACAGTCGCTTTTCTTGTCTCTGCAATAGTAGGAATTGGGGCTTTACAATTAGTCCTAAAATTGTTGTATCGCGCCCGTTTTCGCTACTTTTCTTATTATCTTTGGGTCTTAGCAATCATCGTTGGTTGGGGAACATACCAAGAGATCATTTAATTAATTCTTCACTGCCGAAAATCCCTGAAAATTAAAAATTTGGCTTGGAGGTAACAACTATCAATTTAAATGTAGGGAAGTTTGCTGTCAACTCTCTACAATTTTTTTCTTGATTACCAAATTCTGTTTATATTGGCAATTAGTAATTCCCCTGTTTGACTATCGAAAATGATGATTTCGCTGAATAATTTAGCTAAAATTTTTCTCAATTAGCGAATATTGACAATAGTCAACTGTTATTGACAATAAAACAGTAATGTCATACTATAGATAATAGTAACCACAAATATTAAGCAAGTTTACTACTTGTATACATCACTCACGCCCAAAAAGTTTCCTCTGATTAAAAAACAAATGAGAAGTGAGGCGATAGGTGAAGGTTATGAAGTGTAGAGAGCTTGGGCTGTGAATACCTCAATACAGCATACCTCTAAACTCAAAACTTGTAATTTCCCATTCATTAATTTAGCTAATAAACGATGCGAGAGCTTGACACAAAAAAAACCATTGACCTACTCAACTCTATCATGGAATTTGAACTTGCGGGAGTAGTACGCTATACCCATTATTCCCTGATGGTTACAGGCCCTAATCGTATTCCCATCGTCAATTTTTTCAAAACCCAGGCCAGTGAATCTTTACTTCATGCCCAACAGGTAGGAGAAATTCTCACAGGTTTAGAAGGGCATCCCTCTTTAAAAATTGCGCCAATGGAAGAAACTTATCAGCACACAGTCAAGGATATTTTAGCTGAAAGCTTAACCCATGAAAAGAAAGCTCTGGATTTGTACAAAACTCTTTTAGAGACTGTTAGCAATGCCAGTATTTATCTAGAAGAATTTGCGCGGGGGATGATTGGGCAAGAAGAAATGCATAGCCTAGAAATGAAAAAGATGTTACGCGATTTTAGTTAATAATTGGGGACTAGGGACTGGGTAATCAATTTTATTTTTCCCTATCACTAATCACTAATCACCAATTCCTGAAAGGTGCGTTACGACGGAAATACATTTTTCTGTTTTCCCCAATTTTGTCGCCGTCTAACGCACCCTACTGGACTGGGGAATAAATATTAATTTATCAATACCCAATACCCAATTGCTAATCACTATTACTTAGTTTCTCAAATATGAATTTCACTACGGCTTTACCTACTTTTGTGATTACACTCCGAGAAGGAGTAGAAGCAGCCCTAGTTGTGGGCATTGTCTTAGCTTTGCTAAAAAAAGCCAACCAATCTCAACTAAAATCTTGGGTATATGCTGGTGTGGCTGTGGGTATTGCTATTAGTGCGGCTGTAGGTGCTTTATTTACTTGGTTAATTCCAGTTATAGGCGCGGCCAATCCTGAATATACATCAGTGGTTGAGCCAATGTTGAAAACTCTGTTTAGTGTCCTGGCGATCGCAATGCTCAGTTGGATGCTAATCTGGATGACACAGCAAGCCAAATTCATGAAATCCCAAGTTGAAGGAGCAGTCACACAAGCCCTGACACAAAACTCCCACGCTGGTTGGGGTGTGTTTAGTTTAATTTTAATTGCCGTTGTGCGGGAAGGCTTTGAAACAGTTCTGTTTATCGCCGCTAATTTTCAACAAGGATTAATACCCGTATTAGGAGCCATTGCTGGTTTAGCTACAGCTACCCTCATAGGAGTCTTACTATTTAAATGGGGTGTGAAAATCAATATTCGCCAGTTTTTCCAAGTTATGGGGGTTTTCTTAG
>PWQB01000689.1 GCA_003556955.1 Nostocaceae cyanobacterium CSSed10_463m | reverse complement strand
GTAAATTTACAAGTGGATACAGAAGTCCTAGAAGGAAATTCTGTCACCCAGGTTTTAGATACAGCTGTCATGGCTGATATTAGCGCGATCGCAGTATCTTCAGGAACAATAGGTAAACTCCAAGAATGGTTAGTTTCCAGCTTTGCGGCGGAAGTATTGCGTCAAAGTTGGTATCCTGTCCTCTTTTTCCCCTTCCCAGATTAACAGTTATCAGTTATCAGTTATCAGTCAAGAGACATAATGGGGTTTAAGGTTCCCTCTATACGCCTTGATAACTGCCCTCTGCTTCTTTCCCCCACTCTCCATTCTCCACTCTCCACTCCCTAGTCCCCATTCCCTCTTATGATGAAAATATAAGAAAATATCAAGTCGCCAGAATCTTACGGCAAAACATGGGTAGTATTTGGGAAATAGATTTTTACTCTCGTCCAATTTTGGACGAAAATCAGAAAAAAGTTTGGGAAGTCTTAGTTTGCGAAAGTCCTGCGGATATTCGCACTAAACCAGAATCTTTGTTTCGTTATGCCAAGTATTGTTCCAGCACTCAGGTAAATTCGGTTTGGTTGCGGACAGCATTACAGGAGGCCATTGACAAGGCCGGAGAAGCACCAATCAAAATTCGCTTCTTCCGCCGTCAAATGAACAATATGATTACTAAAGCTTGCCAGGATGTGGGTATTCCTGCCCAACCTAGCCGCCGCATTTTAGTTCTCAATCAATGGCTGAAGCAGCGCATGGAAGAGGTTTATCCTCAAGAACCAGGGTATCAAGTCGGAACTAATCCTTCGGTGCGTTTAGACAGTCCCTTACCCCAACGTTTACCGGATGCCTTAGAGGGTAAGCAGTGGGCATTTGTCAGCCTACAAGCTGCTGAATTTAAGGAAATGTCAGAATGGGACATTGGTTTTGGTGAAGCTTTTCCCCTGGAATTAGCTAATGTGTCTCCTGACACTCGTATTCCTGGGGTGTTAATTTTCTCACCCAGAGCTTTACCCATAGCGGGATGGCTTTCGGGTTTGGAGTTGGCTTGCTTGAATTTTGATACGAAACAAGGGGAGAGATTAGTTTTAGAAACTGGTGCTACTGAAAGTTGGATTTTGGCTAATATCAAAAATCCCCAAACTTTAGCAGAAGCCAAAGGTTATGAGCAAGCCAAACAAAAGGCGAATGGAGTTCATTTTATTGGTGTCCAGTCTGACCCCCAAGCAGAATCTTTTACGGGTTTTTGGCTCCTACAAAATTTAAATCTTGGGTAAATAAAGAGGGGTGATCATTTAGTCTTAGGACTGATATTTGGTACAGACTAATACATAGGAATGATTTTCGGAGAATTTTTTGGTGGATGAAACGCGGATAGATACCAATCATTTGGGATAATTATCTGCGTTCATCCTTATGCAGATTAAAATCCAAAATCCACAATTCACCGAGGGTCATGGGTTCTGAAAACTTTTCACAAGATACATTGGCAGAACATCTGCTAGAACTAGCTATCAAGTCGGGAGCAGATGCGGCGGAGGTCTATCAGTCGCGATCGCTTTCTCGTCCTATATTTTTTGAGGCTAACCGTCTTAAACAGCTAGAAACTAGCCAATCTGAAGGCACAGCCCTAAGACTGTGGCGCAATGGGCGGCCAGGACTGACGGTAGCGCATGGTTTTGTCGAAGCCCAAACAATGGTGGAGCGAGCTTTGGCTTTGAGTCAGCTAAATCAACCAGAAGCCCTGGAGTTAGCACCGAATTATCAGCCATCTTATCCAGATATCGGGTCAGATGTAGCATCAGAAGTCCTGGTTAATTGGGGCAAACAAGCGATCGCTCTCATTCGTGATGTCTATCCAGATGTGCTTTGCAGCAGTGACTGGGAATGTGATGTGGAAACTACTAGACTTTGTAATACTGAAGGTTTAAATTGTTACTACACTGACACAACTCTCAGTTGCTATATGGCAGCCGAATGGGTACGGGGTGATGATTTTTTAAGTGTTGCTGATGGGCAAACCCAACGGGATATTCTGCACCCGGAAAAATTAGTGCATCAAATTTTACAGAGATTAGATTGGTCTAGAGAAAATGTCCTACCCCCCACAGGTCGAGTTCCAGTTTTATTTACTTCCAAAGCTGCTGATATGCTTTGGGGTACTGCACAAGCGGCTTTGAATGGGAAGCGCATTTTGGAAGGAGTTTCTCCTTGGGTAAAACGTTGGGGTGAACAAGTTATGTCACCCGGCCTCACCCTCTACCAAGATCCCCATGCTGGCCCTTATAGTTGTCCTTTTGATGATGAAGGTACTCCCACAACTGATTTAGTTTTTATCCAAGACGGAATTTTACAAAATTTTTATTGCGATCGCACCACGGGGAAACAACTGGGTATTAATACTACAGGTAATGGTTTTCGCCCTAGTTTTGGTAGTTATCCTAGCCCTGGCTTATTTAACTTCTTAATCCAGCCTGGTTCTGCATCACTACAAGAATTAATCCATCAAATGGATGATGGTCTAATTGTGGATCAAATGCTGGGTGGTGGAAACGGCATTTCTGGAGACTTTTCTATTAATATTGATTTAGGTTATCGTGTCAAAAACGGTCAAATAATTGGGCGTGTTAAAGATACAATGGTCGCCGGTAATGTCTACACAGTTCTTAAACAATTAGTAGCATTAGGTAATGATGCTGATTGGAATGGGTCTTGTTATACTCCATCCCTGTTAGTAGAAGGTTTATCGACAATAAGTAAAATTTGTTAACAATAAAAGCTAATTTCGCAGTATAAATACATAATAAATCTGCCAAATACTAATTTTGTGCATTTATCACTTCTGATTAGTTAAAAATTACTTTTATCAGGTTATAACTATAACCAGGGAAAATAAATATATATTTATTTTATGCTCCTAAATGGAATAAAATATCAATAATAATTGTAGCTTGCTTCCCGAAGGGTACGCAGATGGACGCAGATTAACACAGATAAAGATGGATTAATCCAGGAATTTCAGGATTATGTGTAGCCTTACCTAAAATTGGTATGAGCAAATTAATTTGGTCAAAAATTCAGTCATAATTCCAACTTGATCAGAAGATCCATAATTAGAAATATATTGAATACAATCTGCTGTTTTGGCAAAAAACTGGTTTTTTACACCCATTTTAGTTGTTTTTATAACATGAGTTTTTAATTATTATGGCGCTTTCTGGTTTGACTCAGCGCTTTCGCCTTTGGTTGCAACCCAGAAAAGGGTTAGCGATCGCCGAAGCTTGTATTATTGGTCTTGTAGCTGCCCTTTCGGCGGTACTGCTGAGAGTCGGATCAGGTTGGTTAGGAACATGGCGAGTCCATAGTAGCCAAATTTCGCCAGCTTGGTTAGTACTACCTGGTATTGGTTTAAGCTTTGGGTTGATGGCGGGCTGGTTAGTCAATAGATTTGCACCAGAAGCTTCCGGTAGCGGGATTCCACAAGTTAAAGCTACCCTGGCTAATGTGCCAATTACACTATCCTGGCGAGTCGCAATTGTCAAATTAATCAGTGCCATGATCACCCTCGGTTCCGGGATGGCTTTGGGGCGACAAGGGCCGACAGTTCATGTAGGGGCGGGTTTAGCAGCCGGAATGAGTCGCTGGGTTCCCACCTCCCCAGATCATCGCCGACAAATGATCGCAGCTGGTGCTGGTGCGGGTTTAGCAGCTGCTTTCAATGCTCCCATTACAGGTGTACTATTTATTGTTGAAGAATTACTCCAGGACTTATCAGGGCTGACTTTAGGTACTGCCATTATCGCTTCCTTTATTGGTGGTGTAGTATCCCGACTCTTGGGTGGTGGGAGTTTGCAACTAAACCTGGAATTGATGCAATACTCTAGTAACTTCACCTTGCCAGAAATTCCCTTTTTTGTCTTGTTGGGGATTTTAGCAGGGTTGCTAGGTGCATTATTTAATCGTGGTGTAATTACCAGTATTAAAATTTATCAAAGTTTACACCTGACTTTGCCGCTAAAAATGGCTTTAGCTGGATGTATTTCGGGTTTAGTCGTGGCGATGCTGCCGGAATCTTTCCGTGATTATGCGGGACTGCGGGAGTATATGATTATCAGTGAAGCTAATATATTTTTCGCGGCGATCGCCTTTTTATCTCAATTTACGCTGACGATGATCGCCTTTGGTTCCGGTGCGCCTGGGGGGTTATTTGCGCCTAGTCTCATTTTGGGTTCTTGTTTAGGTCACCTGATTGGTGTAACTTCTGGTTATTTTTTAGCAGTGGATTCTCCCACAACTTACGCCTTAGCAGGTATGGGAGGTTTTTTTAGTGCGGTTTCTAAAGTCCCAATTACAGCCATTGTGATTGTGTTTGAAATGACTACAGATTTCAATTTGGTATTACCTTTGATGATTGTCTCTGTAGCCGCTTACTTGGTTTCTGATAAAGTCATGCCAGGGTCACTATATGACAAACTCTTACAGCTAAAAGGCATCACAATTACTAAAGCCGTTTCACCCGAAGGCATATTAACAAAGTTAACAGCCCATGATGTAATGCAGCATCGAGTCGAAACACTGGATGCAGACATAACGTTAGAAGAAGCAATGCAAATCTTTTCTCGTTCCCATCATCGTGGCTTTCCGGTGGTAGAGAACGGCAAACTCATCGGAATTATCACACAATCGGATTTTGTCACCAAACGGGATAGTGATTCCTACATCCTGAGTAATAGCCAGTCACCAAAAGATGTTTCATTAAGGGAGATTATGATTCAGTCTCCCATCACAGTCAAACCTAACCATAACCTAACTCATGTTTTATATTTACTAGATCGCTATCAAATTAGTCGCTTACCAGTGGTGGAAGGGCGAAAATTAATTGGTATTATTACCCGTGCAGATATCATCCGCGCCCAAGCTGAACATCTTAATTATGGCAACGTTACGCCCAAATCAGAGCCAGAACCTTCTTATGTAGTTTATCAAACGCGATCGCCTAACATTGGCAGAGGTCGATTATTAGTACCAGTAGCAAATCCCGAAACCGCTTCCATTCTCTTGCAAATGGCCGCAGCAATTGCCCGCGATCGCCATTATGAAATAGAGTGTGTGCAAATCATTTTAATATCGGGTCACAGTTCGCCGTCAGAAACACCAGTCAGAACCGCTAAAAGTCGCCGCTTACTCAGGCAAGCCGAAGTTTTGGCTAAAAAGTGGAAAATTCCCCTACACACCCAAATTAGAGTCGCCCACGACCCAGCCCAGGCAATATTAGAAACTATCAAAGAACGGCATATTAACCTAATTTTAATGGGTTGGAAAGGAGAAACTTCTACCCCTGGCAGAATTTTTGGCAATATTGTAGATACAATTGTTCGCCAAGCTACCTGTGATGTCATGTTAGTCAAACTGGGGCAAAAAGAAAAAAAATTACTTTCCAGACCATTTCCCCAGTCGCTACAAAGGGAAGAATTACTACAACCTGCTGGCGCATCAATTGTGTCTCTACCCACTCCCCAATTTAACCGTTGGCTAGTCACAATGTCTGGTGGCCCCAATGTCAGGGTAGCAATTAAATTATTACCTGCCTTGGCAACATTGGGGAATGATCCATACATTCGGCTCACCCAGGTATTTAAACCATCTCAATTAAAACCAGACATGACAGTTTTAGAACAAGCCATCCGGATCTTAATGCGTCGCCGTCAATTATCTAGCAATGTAGTTGCTATCCCAGTGCAAGCTGATTCGGTGGCGGAAGGCGTGATTAATCTTGTTAAAACTGAAGGTTATGATGTTGTGGTTTTAGGGGCTTCTCGTGAGGGCTTATTACAACAAGCAGTTCAAGGTAATATTCCCGAAGCGATCGCCTCTGGTGTTGACTGTACAGTGATTTTATTCAGAGGTGCAATTAGTAGTTAAGCATCACTGCGACACCCGCCAAATCATGATCGTGTTGTCCTCACTACCACTGACAAGGGTTTTACCATCTGGGCTAATAGCAACAGAAGTGATAGTATCGGCGTGTCCTACGAGTGTCCGCATTTCTTCACCTGTGGCTACATTCCACAGCTTAATGGTGCGATCGCGACCACCACTCACCAAAGTCGTATTATCTGGACTAAAAGCAATAGATGTCACCGTTTCGGCATTTTCTGCTAAGGAGTGAATTATTTGCTTTGTCGCTAAATTCCACAGTTTAATGGTGCGATCGCGGCTAGCACTAGCCAGAGTCAAACCATCGGCACTAAAAGCCACATCTGTCACCGTTTCCGTATCTTCCCCAAGTGTGCGGACAAAAACGGCTTGATTCAGATCCCAAATTTTAATAGTCTTATCAAAACTACCACTAGCAAGAGTTACACCGTCTGGACTAATAGCGAGCGATCGCACCCAAGATGTATGTCCTCTAAGTGTGCGTCTTAAGCTTCCTGTTGCTAAATTCCACAGTTTGATAGTGTGATCATCACTACCACTAGCCAAAGTTTTCCCATCTGGGCTAATAGCTAAGGCCTGAATTGAATCAGAATGTCCCCTCAGCGTGCGAATTAACTCACCAGTGGTCAAATCCCAAATTTTAATAGTTTTATCATCACTACCACTCACCAGAGTTCGTCCATCTGGGCTGATAGCTACCACATTTACCCTTTGAAAATGGCTTTTGAGGGTAGTAATTGCCTTTCCTGTAGCGAGATTCCAAACTTTGAGCAAGCGTTGCTTGTTGCCGTAGGTATCCCCACTAGACACCAACATCTGGCTATCAGGACTAATAGCTACAGATAAAACTGAATTTTCATGACCTGGCAATACTTGAGCTAAAGAAATATTTTTTAAACTCAAATCGGGCGATTGATCAGCAACTAACTCGCCAGAACTACTATGGTATTGACTTAGCCGAGACAATACAACAGTGTGGATACGGCGATATTGGTGATACCAGGAATCTTGAATACCAAATAACAGCACAAAAGCACTTACTAAAACTATATTTTTTAATAAGGTATATTTAACTGGTAAAAAAGAAATCTCAGTTGTTGGTAATTTTTTAGAAGACTTACCTGCTGGCGGTAGTAATAGAGATTGTTGACCAGTCAAATCTCTCATCACTTCATCCACTGACTGGTAACGCTCCTCGATATTTTTTCTTAACAGTTTATCGAGAACATAATCTAATTCATTACTCAATGGACTTCGCAAATACTGCCGCCAATTACTGACCCAGCCATAGCCATATTCCATCCACAACTGAAACGGTGAAACCCCAGTTAGCAAATGAAAGCAAGTAGCCCCCAAACCAAACAAATCACTAGCTGGGTAAGCTTTACCATCTCTAATTTGTTCTAATGGCGAATAACCATGAGAACCAATAGATGTACCAACTTTTTTCTGTACTCTCGCCGTTAATTGCTTTGAGGAACCAAAATCTATCAGGCTTAATCGTCCATCACCATGTCGGCGGATAATATTTTCGGGTTTGATATCGCGGTGAATTACACCACGATCATGAATAAACTTGAGAACAGGCAATAAATGCAGCAAAATGGCTTGAATTTCCCCAGGTTTATAAGGTTTTCGCCGTTGTAACTCCTGTAGCAAATTCTGCCCATTCACAAACTGTTGTACCAAATACAGACAATTGTCTTGCTCAAAATAAGCTAACAAAGTGGGTATTTGTGGATGTTCACCCAGTTCTTGTAGACGCTTTGCTTCTTGGGCAAATAACTCTACAGCCTTCTTTTGCGACCAAGTTCCTTGAAACTTTGGTGCTAATTGCTTGACAACACAACGCTCGTTTAGTTTATCTGTATCTTCGGATAAATAGGTTCTGCCAAATCCCCCTTCATCGGAAAGCACCCGAATGACGCGGAAGCGGTTTCGCAAAAGTGGCACCAAGGGAGTGCTACAAGTTTGGCATAACTTCTTTTTGTCAGGATTTAGAGGATTTGGGCAATCAGGATTTAAGCAGCAGATCATGATCTGACAGGCGCGACTGCACAACAAATTTTATGAAGTTGACCCCGAATTTCCCTTAACTAAGATTGGCTCTCGTGTAATGATGGTAGAAAACACTGATGTAGGGATTGGGGAGTTACTTAAGCTAGTAAATTTTGGTAAATGCTCACCCGTCTTTCTCTTTGCACCGGAAACGATAAGAGCCACGGAATTTCTATTTCCAATAGATTATACTACATTATTTGACAATCTTACCGATAAAAATTAAATAACCCCGATTAGCTTGAGAAACCGGGGTCTTACAGCCTATAGTATTTTTACTTACTCTAAAAGCCTATTTTACTTTTTACCTGTAACTTTTTCCAAGAAATTCTGCACATTTTCTTCTACTGAAGTTGAACTTTGTGAATTTTCAGGTCTCTTCATTTTGTCAATATCAGCATCTCCCTGAACTTCATTAAGCCCTTTGTTTGACTTCTCTTGCACCTCTTTTAGTGTCGCTGGTTTGGATCTAGCAACCTCATCAGTTTTTCGTTGAGTTTCCAGAAGTTGTGTAGTGCCTTCTTGGGGATCACTTTCATAGCTACTGAGAGCAAAAGCTGGTGATGCGCTTGATAAAAAGAGCAATGTACAAGCAGCAGCTACAATTGCAAACCGCACTGGTCGTAAAATCGATAAAACAAAATCCCAAACCTTCATCTTTAATCCTCAATAACAGCTTCAACAACGCCAGGTCTGCACATTTAAACATAATTAAATGCTTAAAATATGCTTTGGTATGTTCTTGAAATAGCGAAGAAATTTTTCAGTATTTGCGCTGGAATAATCAAGTCTGAATACATGATTAATTCATGTTTTTGCACACGCAAATCTTCTTCAATTCAATTTCATCTTAGATAATTTTACTGTTGTAGAACCCTCTATTGTATTGACCCAAAGAATGAAATTTATTTAATTTATATTTACAACAACTTCAACCTTTAGGTAGGGGAATTTGCACCTAGCCTACTCCCCTATAGTTTTGAGTTTAGTCACTCATTACAGAATTTGCCGCTTGTGCTGCTTGCCAAAGTTGATGCAAAAATAGCTCAATGGGTGAAACTGGTGAATGGCTGATAGTGGTAGCAAACAAACCCACAGCATCGTGAGAACCATCTGATAGCCAAAAACCCCTCAAAGTAACTTCCATATATTGACTATCACAGGCGCACAAGGTAATAATTTCACTTTGATATTGGTTAATTTCCGCCGTGAGCGTCTCTATTCCTGGTAAGTCTACAGGAAGCAGAAAGGAAGCTGTGCTGGATTCAACATACAGACTTTCGCCAACGCGCAGGGCAAAAATTACTCGCTGCGCCACCCATTCTTCTAGTGACTGAGCTAGACACTCTAAATAAAAGCTCCTTTCGGTGTAAGTTAATTTCAGCATTTACTCTTCTCTCCTGTGATTCCAGGTTTGCTTTTGCACATCTATTTCCGCTTGACTCCCCATCAAAAACCCCCGCTTCTCCTGTGGGTGAGGCGGGGGTTAAAGTTTGAACGCAAAATTTCTTGCTCTCACCTGGGTACAGTATTCCTCCAGCTGTAGCCCCCACTGCTTTGATTTATTTCTGGTTTTAAACTCAACCCATTTATACTGATATATCTAAAATCATTATTAGCCTCTGTGATTTGCTGCTGCGTTCGGTTCCTCTTGTCTATAAATAAATACTCCACTCCCACCATGATCAATTCCCAACTGGCTCGACAGATGGTATCACACAAGGAATGGAATATGGGATAGACGAATTTCACAGCAAATATCACCTATTTGAAGATTTCTATAAACATACTACACTTGTATTACTATACTGTCCATACCTTTTAGGAGCAAAAATTATGCATACAATCGCTCGCACTCCCACCACTGACATGGAAGTTACCAGTATCCGCCTAGAGCGAGAACTCAAAGATAAACTCAAAGAAATAGCTGGGAATCAGGGATATCAAGCTTTAATCAGAGATATTCTCTGGAACTATGTACAACAAAAATCAGGTGAGTGGAAACCCCGATTTTCACGCGCCGATATTCGAGCTAGTATAACGGCTACAGCTCAACAAGAAGAACGTTGTGTATTGACAGGTCAATTAATTTCACCGCAACAACCAATGTTGTTAGGTCTCACGAAAAATGGCGATATGGTTCCTCTAAGTACGGAAAGTTTAGCTTCGTAGCTTTTAATTCACGTAAATGCAGCCCATCTACTCCTGAGTTAAGGGGCTGCATTGACAACTGAACTTGCTTCCTGCTCTTGATAGATTTAATAGATCAAAAATAATAGTAGAGTTACCTAAATTTAAAGCGGAACTTAGCAGAAAATATATAAATTTATGGGCAAAAGCAGTATTAATACAGTTAAATTCTGGGAGTTCTTGTCTAAAATCAGGAGAAAATACGGTTTATGTATAGTTGCAAACAAGATATCCTAGTTTCATGATAACTTCCTAAAGTTGCCCAAATAGCTCAACGGTATTTGAATGCATAACTTTCCTGTTTTTTAAATATTTTTATGCTTATATAGAAAACCATTCAATCTAGCAGCCAACTTGGTCATCTGAAATAGAAAAGGGCTATAACAGGTGAAAGGGAGTCGTCATAAAAGATTTGCCACTCTTGAGGGTGTAGCAACATCATCAACGGTGAAGGATATGCCAAGAAATTGGGTACACGAAAAATAGGGTAATTATCCAAGAGCGTACCAGTAATGAACAATTATTTATCATTGCCACTACAATACCCAGACAACCTAGAGCGGACACAATCATACCCACCAATGAAGCTGATGCAGCATCAGGAAGAACCAGTCCACTATCTGGCACAAAAAATCAACCACATCATTGCCAACAGTTCGGTAACGGCATTGATGCTGCAAGAGATTGCCCAGCTGCTAGGAGTTACCTTCAATGTGGACTGTTGCTGCTTAGTTACAGTTACGCCCGAAGTTTCAGATCATGCGACTGCTGCTAATTGGTGTGCTGATGAGTATCTGCAAATGCCACACCCCAGCGAGATGTTCTCTATGGAACAGTTAATGATGGACTTACCAGTAGTGCAGTGTGCTGCTGAACCATTAACTATAGAGAATATTTCCACTATTCAAAACAGCTTGGTCGTTGGGTGTCAGTACCTACCATTACCGATAAAAGCAGTTTTGGCACTCCCTACCCGGTTGGGAGGCAAAAATAACGGCGTGATTTGTTTGGTTAAATTTCAAACTTACAATTGGCAGGAGTCAGAAAAACAACTGCTCAAAAATATAGAAGCGTCCTGCGCGATCGCATTTTCTCAGGTAATACAAGCTCAGTTGATTGCGACTCAAAGTCAATATCTCCAAAAGACTAACCATCATCAAAGGTTAATCAAGCAATTAACTGTACTCAGCCGTAGTAACTTAGAGTTAAATCAAATGCTACAGTTAGCGATCGCCTCTACAGCCGAATCACTACAAGCAGATCGGGGTTTGTTGATCCTACTCAAATACACCGATCCACTATTTAGGACTAAACCTAAAAAACAAATTCCCAAAGCTAAAGCTACCGTTGTGGGTGAATGGAACCGGGAAAGACAAAATTCTCAGCTGGTGAACTCAGATACCTTAGCTCAGACATTTTCCCTGACGGATTGTAGTTTGTGTCAACGGGCGTTTATAGAGTTTGGCAACCCAGTGATCATCACTGACTACCTAGATTTACCGGAAACTAGCACAGTAGCCCCTCTATTTAAAATAGAGGCTTTACCGACACTGCTGTTAATGTCCTTAGAAAATCAAGGGAAAGTTCTGGGATTTTTAGTATTACAACAAGCAGCACCACGCAATTGGCAACCGGCAGAATTAAATTTAGTGGAAATGGTCTGCGCCCAAGTGAGTAATGCCATCATTCAGTCACAAACATTAAGGCAAGTCCAGACTGTAGTTGATGAACGAACCGCAAAATTAAAAAGTAGTCTAGAACTCCAAGCCAAACTGCACGAAAAAACACGGCAATATGTGGGACAATTGCGGGAAATCAACGAACTCAAAGATGAATTTTTGAGCAACATGAGCGATCGCCTGCGCTACCCGCTCACAAATATGCTGATGTCGATTAAAAATCTACGTCTGCCAGGAATAGCACCAGAGCGTCAAGCTAAATACTTAGATATCTTAGAGCAAGAATGTACCAAGGAAATTAACTTAATTAACGACTTGCTCACCTTGCAGAAACTAGAATCTGAGCAAGAACCCTTGCAAGTAGAAACCATTGATTTAAATCGGAAACTTCAGGAATTAGGTGCAGCTTTCGAGCAGAGAATAGGAGCTAAAGGTTTAAGCCTGACCGTAGATTTACCGCCAAAACCCTTAACCATCCAAACCGAAATAGAAAGTTTTGACCGTATCCTGCAAGAACTACTAAATAATGCTTATACCTATTCTGAGCATGATACAGTTGTTCACCTGCAAGCATTTCACCAAGTTGAGGCACAAAAAGATCAAGTTATTATTAAAGTGACCAATACAGGACGTGCCATTTCCGAAGAGGAAGCCACCTATATTTTCGACAAATTCCGTCGTGGTAAAGGACGTTGGCACCCTGGTACGGGACTGGGACTTGCTCTAGTCAAATCTTTAGTGCAGCACTTAAATGGGGCGATCACTGTTGAGAGTCTGCAAATCTCAGATTCTTCCCTGAGCGAAGTTTGTTTTACCCTGACTCTGCCCCAATTTTCCGATGAAAGCCAACCATATTCCGAAAGTGACTAAACCATTCAACATCACACAAAATCTTGATCCCAGCGCCGCTAGTGATCATATCCAGCTAGAAAACACCTTGACTGTTGATACCGTTGATTTACCAAATGTGACAGTTCAAGTGGAAAAAATAGCCGAGAGACAGCGCCAGATCACAGCGAAAATCCGCATTCCTCACCCCGTGGAACGCATCTGGAAAATCCTCACAGATTATGAAGCCTTATCTGACTTCATTCCCAACCTGGCTAAAAGTTCTTTATTAGAACATCCTCAAGGTGGGATACGACTAGAACAAATAGGCTCTCAGCGCTTACTCAAGTTTAACTTTTGTGCGCGTGTGGTTTTGGATTTAGAGGAATCCTTCCCCACAGCAATTAATTTTTCAATGGTGGAGGGAGATTTTAAAGACTTTTCTGGTAGCTGGTGTTTAGAACCTTATTCTCAGGGTGACGATCAAGGGACAACTTTGTGTTACACCATTCAAGTCTGGCCAAAACTAACGATGCCCATTAGCATCATTGAAAGTCGCCTCAGCAATGATCTGCGGGTAAATCTTTTAGCTATTCATCAGCGTTTAGAAAGTGCTGAGGCCTGAGTGCTGAGTGGGTAGTGGTGGGTTGAGGCAGTCAGTCTGTTGTTCGTCGAAATCTTTAGTAAACCCGCCCAGATAACGAGTGAGGAGTAGTGAGTGAACACTTGAGGGTGTACTTGGCTTTAAGCATTCAGCCTTGTCCTAAATAAAAACTAATAAGCCTTTTCCTCGAAATACATCTCACAGGAAAAGGCTTATTTACAAACCAGATTATTTAGTTTTGTATTCTGAG
>PWQB01000513.1 GCA_003556955.1 Nostocaceae cyanobacterium CSSed10_463m | reverse complement strand
TTAGGATATGTATACTTTAGTCAAGAGCAATATGACTTAGCAATTCGTCAGTATAAAGAAGCTATCAAGCGTAAACCCGACTATGTATCAGCGCTAAATAATTTAGGACACGCCTACGAACGCAAAAAATTAACTGCTCAAGCGTTGGAAATGTATGAACAGGCGTTAAAAATTGCCCCTAATAATACCATTGCCAAGCGCCGGGCTGAATCTTTACGACGTTTGGTAACTGTTTAAGGAAAAAGGCGGGTAACTCATTAGTATGTTGACATTCACCCAACGTCAACCGCCTAATCCTGAGTTGGCTGTAACTTTCACCCTCGCACTAACAGCAGAAGAACGGACTCGCAGTCGTCATCGTTGGGAAACGGAAGATGGCAAAGTGTTATTTTTGCGTTTACCAAGAGGAACATTATTGCAAGATGGTGATATTTTGCAAGATGAAACTCATAGCTGTTTAGTGCGAATTACAGCCAAACCAGAATTAGTGTTAACTGTGTCTGCGCCCACACCAATTTTATTAATGCGCGCCGCATACCATCTGGGAAATCGCCATGTCCCTGTAGAAATTACCTCTACTTACTTACGCTTATTACCAGATTCGGTTTTACGCACAATGTTAGAACAACTGGGACTAGAAATTACAGAGGAAATCGTCCCCTTTCAGCCAGAATTAGGCGCTTATGGACACCATCAGCCTCACTGATCTGAATTTTTTATCGATATTGCAGTTAGCTAGTCCAGGTTTACCTGTGGGCGCATATAGCTATTCTGAGGGTTTAGAAATGCTGGTGGAAAAGGGCATTATTTCCGATTCATCTAGCTTAAAACATTGGTTAGAAGCGGAACTGCGTTATGGGGCTGTTCGCTTAGATGCTGCGGTGATGGTACGCGCCGCACAATCGGCTAATATTGACAATATTGCCAAGTTATGCTATTGGAATCTGTGGTTATCGGCTGCGAGAGAAACCCAAGAGTTACGGACATCCAGTTGGCAGATGGGGCGATCGCTGAGTCAATTGCTTGGTAAACTACAACCAGAGATCATGCCTGTAGTGAATGCAGTGGGTGAGCCTTGCAATTATGCGATCGCTTTTGGGATTGCTGCGGCGCATTGGCAAATAAATATTCAAGCTGCTTTACTAGCATATCTGCATAGTTGGGCGAGTAATTTGATGACTGCGGGTGTAAAATTGATTCCCCTGGGACAAACTGCGGGACAGGAGTTATTATTGCACTTACAACCATTAATTATTACTGCTGTATCGGAAATACTAGCTTTAGAGGATGATCAACTCAGTTGTTGTAGTTGGGGTTTATCCTTAGCTAGTATGCAGCACGAAACCCAGTATACAAGATTGTTTAGGAGTTAAATACAGGAAAATGAATGCATTGCGTGTGGGAGTAGCTGGCCCCGTGGGTTCGGGAAAGACAGCATTAGTGGATGCTTTGTGTAAAGCCATGCGGCAGCAATATCAACTGGCTGTAGTCACCAATGACATTTATACTCAAGAAGATGCTCAGTTTTTGGTACGTTCTCAAGCCTTAACAAGCGATCGCATTTTGGGAGTAGAAACCGGAGGTTGTCCCCACACAGCAATTCGGGAAGATGCTTCCATGAATTTAGCTGCCATTGAACAATTAGAAAAGCAATTTATTGATTTAGAGTTAGTATTTTTAGAAAGTGGCGGCGATAACTTAGCAGCTACTTTTAGTCCGGAATTAGTAGACTTAACAATTTACGTCATTGATGTCGCAGCAGGTGACAAAATTCCCCGCAAAGGCGGACCGGGCATTACTAAATCTGATTTATTAGTCATTAATAAAATTGATCTTGCGCCCTACGTAGGAGCAGATTTAGAAGTCATGAAACGAGACACCCAAAAAATGCGCGGTGATAAGCCGTTTATTTTTACTAATTTAAAGACTCAAACCGGGTTAGCAGATGTAATTAAATTTGTTGCTACTCACATTTGTTAACAGCCAAAAACTATAGGAATCCGATTTGATTATTGAAAAAATCTAAGTATATCTAGTGGACTGACAAGCCTAAAAAAGTGCAATAGACAAAAGTATTGTGGGGTGGGCAACTGGTCCCCCCAGAACAGGCAAGATGCCTGTTCCACAAGAGAAACTGCATCATTTTAAGGTTGCCACGCCACTACGTATGTTTCATAAATCAAATATGAGTCATATATGTATTTATTAATTTATATATAAAAACTCATATTTTCATCATGAGTGTTGAATAGCCAAGCACAATATTGCAGACCTAAATAAATAAATTTGCAGGTAGATGAGGCACATATCTTGATATTCTCAATCTTATAGTCCATGATTCTGCCTATGTAGAGCAAATTTGTTGTAATATCAATTTTCCAAAAGAATGCAACAGATTCGTAGAAAGGTAGGTTGGGTAGAACGCAGTGAAACCCAACAAAATCAGCTTTTTGGGGTTCGGTTATGTTCCATTACTTCGCAACTCTGACGCGAACAACCCAACCTTACACCTGTTGTAAACATTTTTTGAATTGGTATAGCTTGTCATGCGGAAATGGTTCTGTCAAAAGTGTATATCAACTTTGTGTATCAATTAATGTTATAAACATCCAAGGAAACAAATGGCAAATTTTGAAATTATCGAACAGCAAGGCTTGCGTTTAGTCAAAGTGACTTTGCGAAATGAAACGGTACGCACTGAATCTGGTGCTATGTACTATATTCGTGGGAATATTACCATGCAAAGCAAAGCCCCCTCAGCCAGTGGATTTTTGAAATCCATTGCCACAGGGGAAAATATTTTTCGCCCCACATATACAGGCACAGGAGAATTATATTTAGAACCTTCCTTGTCTGGATTTCACATTATTGAAATAGATGGAAATGAATGGATTTTGGATAGTGGTGCTTATTGGGCAAGTGATGGTACTGTCGAAGTTGGAATTGAGCGCAATAAATTAGTTGCCGGTTTAGTTGGAGGTGAAGGTCTATTTCAAACAAAAGTTAAAGGTAAGGGTAAAGTCGTCATGGTAGCCCAGGGGCCAGTAGAAGTAGTAAAATTGCAAAATGACAGACTCGTGGTTGATGGAAATTTTGCAATTGCTCGGACAACAACGTTAAATTACCGTGTGGAAAAAGCCACAAAATCCATAATAGGTTCCATAACTTCCGGTGAATTTTTAGTTAACACCTTTGAAGGTACAGGTACTGTTTTATTAGCGCCTATTCCCTATTGGGAAGTGATGTTAATCCGCCAAATTAAAGGCACAAATACCAAAACTGCTAGTTAGAGCTACCAAAAAAAATTCTAAAGCCAGTTCGATACTCTGAAAGAATCAACCTTTGGTTTTAAACCAACAAAAAACTCCCTAGCAATGATGAAAAGCTAAGGAGTTTTCTGGAAATATAAACCTGGCATCGAGCTATTTTTGCGGAGGGCTACCCCTCAACTATCGTCGCCGCAGCAGCGTTTCACCTCTGAGTTCGGGATGGGTTCAGTGTGGTTCCACCGCGCCATTGACA
>PWQB01000253.1 GCA_003556955.1 Nostocaceae cyanobacterium CSSed10_463m | reverse complement strand
ATCATTAAATGTGCGATCGCGTAACTGCACATTTTCCACCGCAAAAGCTGGATAACTAATAATACTTAACAATGCGGCATCAATTTCTTTAGAAGCCGATTCTCTGGGTAATAATGATTCTAAGGTAATGCGGGCGCGGGCGATTTCATCGGGGAGGACATGAATTACTGATGCTTGACTACCACGCACACCAAACAAATTCAGTCCATTGATAGCTTCTAAAGCTGCTTTCGCCATTCCCACGGAACTGGCGTTTAATTCCGCGTTACCATGATTAATTTTATTACCTCGCTCCCAAATACCATAATCTGGTGTCCGGTAAGCCCGACCAATGTAGTAAACTAAGTTCTGGACAAAGTTTACTTCATCAATTGTATAAATAATTTGCAATCCTGAAGCGGTCATTTGTGCCAACATCAGTAAAAATATAGATGTGGCATCAAGTTGTAAATGTCCCCATTCGTCATCACCAACCACAATATCGGCGGTTGTGGTGTTGTATTTGGCGTGTAACCCATCCAGCAGGGACTGTGTATGTTTAAATTTCTCAACTTTATGCGCTTGACGCAACATCGCAAAAAGTAACCCGCGCATCAATTTGACTACACTATGCTCTAGTTCATAGGCGCGTCCTTTGTCTTCGTCTATTTTGCGATATGCTAGGGCTAACCCCCAAACTGCTAAAATGCTGTAAACATTATCTCTGACCCAAGCATCTGTATAATCACCGTGGGCGGTTATTGCTGTACTCGCAGGAAGCAAACCAGTGATGGGATTTTGACGGACAAGGATAATGGTTTTGATTTGCTGATAGTAATGTTCTAGTCGAGTTAGCAAGTCGGTAACGGTTTTCATTGTTTTATTCTGGCACAGTTGGCGAAATTAGATGCTGTGGCTATGAGTATTTGAGGATTTAGGCACAAAAGTAGATGCTGCTACGGCTGTTATGGGTGCAAGAGTACAGCGATTTATACTCAAGGGTATTTTAGGTTAGCTTTATTATCTCTTGTTAATGGATTTTTCGGTAATTAATTGTTAATGAACTCTGACTCAGTATCGACAGGTTTGCAAATCTTCATGATTACTTACTCTAATTTATACTAATTTGAGATTCTTGAGTTATAATAAAAATTAATTGACAAAGCTCCTAAAAAATGATACTTGCCAATTGACCACGCCGATCTTTCGGATTTGGTACAGAGGAGTTTTATTATGTCTGTACGTTACAACAACAATCATGCTCCCTTGGTGAAAGTAGTTTATTCCCAAGTTAAGGTAAATGGCAAAACTGAATTAGTGCCTTTAGAATTATATGCTGATGGTACACTGAAACCCTTTTCAGCTTGAAGTCCCTGGATATTCGTGAGAAACAAAGGGTATCTCTACTACTTCACCTTCCACTTCTCCAATTTGGACTTTTAAACCTACACCACCTGCTTTACTGCGGATGTAACCGAGTCCAAAATGACCATTGTTTGTTTCTGTATAACTGGTAAGTTTACCAACTTTTTCATCTGCGATCGCGATGACACTCCCAACTTGTGCCGGTGCATTGAGACGGATACCCCAGAGGTATTGCTTTACACCTTTATATGTATTTAATCTGGCGATGGTTTCTTGACCGATATAACAACCTTTGTTAAAAGAAACAGTTTGCCATAAGCCGACTTCTAAAGGATTATAATCATCTGTGAGTTCTGCATCTGGTGCTGGTCTACCTTGTAAAATTCGTAAGGTTTCCCAGTCGCGATCGCTCAGTTCTAGCGCTCCTAATGCTAAAATCTTTTCCCATAGTTGCTGTTTTTGTGCCGTGGGGAAAATCAGAGTATATCCCGGTGAAGCTAAACCACTTCCCACCGCTACTATTACCCCGTCAACTTCTACATGATGACCGTAGGGTTTCCCAATTATTCCCGCACCGCCTAAATTTTCGATAATTGCGTCACTCTGGGGACCGATGAGGCTAAAAGTTGCTGTTTCATTTGTGACATCTTGCAATTGCACTTTATCCGCAAAAAAGATATACCTATCTAGCCATTGCATGATTGATTCCCGGCGCTTTGGGGAAGTCAGTAACAGCACTGCATCCTCTAAAATGTAGGCGCTGACTAAATCAATGGTGCGGGCGGTGGATGACACCATGACAGTATCACAGCCCTGTCCTGGTTTCAGGCTTTGAAAATCGTTAGTGCTTTGATTGTGTAAAAAGCGGATACGGTCATCATCAGAAACACGGATACGCCCCCAATGAGAGCGATCGCATACAGCAACTCCAGCTGTAGCGGCTGAGATAGCATCTTGAGCATTAGTTGCAGATGTTGGCATGGTGTGAAGAGTTGCCTGTTGTCAAATTATTGTTTATGAAATTTTACCAATAAACGGTCATCAATGCAACAATTTAAGCTGCTGTAGGTTTTTTCCCAAACATAGTGCGATATACAGGTTCACCTTTGTTTTGCGTAGCGATTTCTCTTTCTGTGGGTACTGATAAAGGATTTTCGGTTAACCATTCTGTGGTTCCCAGTGGTGCAAAAGCTGGATGTTCAGCAAAGCGATCGCGCATTTCTTCAGCTACGAATTGTACATCAGATTGCAGAAACACCACACCCCCCACCGCCAGATATTCAGCTAATTCTGCAACTAACTCTGGTTGTACTACCCGGCGTTTTGCATGACGAGACTTAAACCAAGGATCGGGAAATTGGATAGTCACACGCTGTAAAGTCCCCGCAGGTAAAGAGGATAACAGAGACTTTAAAGAATTATTCACATTGCAAAACAGATAATGGAGATTAGTTAAACCCAACTCAGATCCTAACCGGTTCGCCTCTATTACCAAAGGTTCGCGAATTTCCAAACCGAGAAAATTCCAATTTGTTTCTATCTGCGCCATTTGCAACACAAACCTCCCCCTAGCGCAGCCAATATCCAGATGTAGAGGTTGTTGAGGATGTGTATAAATTTTATCCCATTCTAGAGCCTGAACAGGTGTTTGATACTTTCTCGCCAGTGGGTTGACGTGTTGACGAACGCGAACTACTGCCAAAATTAATACTTCTCCTTTTATTTAAACTCAAGTAAATGAGCGATCGCATTCATCATATTACTTTTTGCTCATTACTTCTTCCTGGGAAATTTAGTAGCTGCTTCACTAAACGCCCCGCTTAATTCATGCCAAGCACGTTTAAATCCACCTTGCAGAGTTTCCCAAGCTTCATCCTTCCCCGACTTAAGAGCCTCAAGTTGCTGATTAACTTCCTTTTGCTTCGCCTTCAGTTTAACAACTTTTGCGTTAATTTCAGCCGCCACATTACCCCGTGCTTGCTTCGCTTTCCCTTGCATTTGCTCAATTTTTGCCGCCAATTCACTCAATTGAGCTTCCATCCTTGCTTGATATGCTTTTTTATCAAATTTAAACATAAAATCATTCTCTACTGATCATGGTTATGGTGTTTATTTGCAAAGTTCTCATTTTAATGACTTATACAATTTTAACGTTTCTACTTCGGGCGGTGTTGGCTAT
>PWQB01000250.1 GCA_003556955.1 Nostocaceae cyanobacterium CSSed10_463m | reverse complement strand
CTACTTCCTCAACGTAGACACCAGGTGCAAAGTAATCTAATCTAGCCATAATGTCTGATTTCCCTGTATTTGCTAAATAACATTTCTGGAACTTTATTCATTAGCCCTAACCGCTTCGACAAAACTCTTCATTTTTAGTCATTAATTGACAATGTAGAGTGAGTGGTGTTTTGGTAATGGGTCAACCACTAGATGAAATAACGGTAGCCCTTTTCTTCCAATTACTTTTCGCCTTTCTGGCAAAATTACAAGACACTTTGAAAGAGTTGATCTTTAATCATCCAAACCCATGATTTAATTGTTTTTGAGCCACATTTCTCCATTGTTATGAATCAAAATATCGCTTCGTAGGTTAAGTGGAATTGTCAAAGTTACATACAAAGCTGGGCGTAATGGCACACTTAAAGCACTCCACAAAGCCGCAGCATCGATGGGATGGATAGCAGAAACGGTTATCGACAATTCGCCATGACCGCGCAGTGTTGGAGGTAACATCTCCTCTCCTAGGGAGTGGTGATCTAACAGTAGTATCAACGCCTCTGACAGCAGACGTTGTTCGCCCAAACTTGTAAAGTCCCAAGCACTGACCAAAAATAGTAGATCAAACCACCTTGGTGGTGCTAAGGTTGATCCCCTCTGCTGGATTGAATGCTGACAACCGGATGGCTGTTTACAAACATTTTCCCGGATGCTGTAACAGTACAAGTTCAGTCTGGGGTTGACTTCTTGAGCAACACTAGGATGGCTGAAATCAATTTGTTCTGTACTAAGCATGGAAATCCCGCCAGCTAAGATTTCTGCTAAAGTCTGAGTAGCAGCTGGGATCATAAAATACAACAGCAGGGTTGCTAAAATACTCCGTTATCTGCTTCTTGGCTAGATTTTTTACCAGTTAAATCAAGTATGGATGTTTGAGCATCCTACCAAATTTACTGGTGTAAGCAGCAGAGAAAAACTACTGTGCTACTTAGCCTATAGGAATGCGGAGGGACTAATTAAAACAAGCAATAACCATTTTAAATGTAGTTTCTCTAATGATTTGCCACATTTGGGTTATCTATTCATCAGCTTAAAGATCCAGTTAGCCCGTGGTTATTAGACTTTGGTCGAGATTCTAAAATAATTGTTGCAGTTGTGTAATATGTGAATTTGTTCATGTAAGCTAGGTTCGTCCTTATTTATACAGTAATAACCACAAGCTTTGCAGGATGGGTTAAAAATCGTCAGGTTTCTTAAGATACTTAAAGGTTAAACACTTTTTTGATTGGTCAACCCAATTTCTTGAATTTTGCAGCATTCTCTGCAATATGTGTATAAGTAGATAAGATTTTGATACCTTGTAACATCTGCCATGCTTATTACTGTTAGATCATGCAGGAGGTCATAGGTGAAAGTTGCTACTCAAACGTTGACTACTCAGATGTCCCTACCTTCGTCAACGCAAAATTTACCAAGTCAGTTGTCGGCAAATGATGTGAGTAGAATTTGCCAAATCATCATACAACAGTTAGAAAACTTACTGCCAACAGTGGCTGTCTGGACTGTATATCAGAATCTAGATACAGACAAGAGGCAATTAATTTCTCTTGCTGTACCAGATACCGCTAATTGTACAGAGTCTGCAAAATTAAGTGGTTTGACATTCAGGGAGTCTGTATCGGCTATTTCATATCTGCATCAAGAAGAATGGTTACGAGAAGATTTACCTATTCTCAAAATTACCGAGTTAAGCCTACCAAATGCTGATCATGCTTATGTTTGCTGTGTTGGTGAACAAAGCTTATTAGCGGCAGAATATATATTTATTTACACTTGTGAGACATTATCACCACAACAGCAACAATTACTACTAGATAATGCTCAAATACTCAGCCAGTATTTAGCAATGTATAAAGAGCGATCGCGCCATCTGGCAGAAATTGAGGCTTTATCGGAAACCCTCGGCCGCGCCGAACATCAATTACGTAATCCCTTAGCATTAATTAATCTGTATGCTGAAAATCTCCGCTTGTCCTTACCAGATGGGTGCTTGCAACAACAAGACAAAATAATTTGTCAAACAGCAGATGAACTTAGTACTAAATTAACAGATTTGCTTTATAAAGGACAAAAAGCAAGTTTACAAATTAAACAGCACAATTTACAAACAATTCTTGCAGAAAGTATTAAAGCTTTACAACCTTGGTTAGAGCAAAAAAATATTCAAATTCACTATCCCGATAAACCTGTGAATGTCACAGTTGATAGTTGGCAAATGAAACAGGTTTTTGATAATTTATTGACGAATGCCGTGCATTTTAGCCCGGAGAATGGGACGGTGATTTGTAACTGGCATATATATAATCATGAAGTGTTAATAGAAATTGGCGATCGCGGTTCGGGGATCTCTGACTCAGACTTGAAGTTAATATTTACGCCTTATTATTCTCGACGTTTAGGGGGTACTGGCTTAGGATTAGCGATCGCTCAAAAAATTATTTTGGCTCATCAAGGCAACTTGTGGGCAGAAAATATCCCTGAAGGTGGCGCTCAATTCTCCTTTACTTTACCCATAAACAGGTCAACGTGAAGTAAAATTCGGACTCACTTTATCTATAGTCGTAGTCATATCACTCAGGACAATGCTGATTGCTCCAGGTCTTGACATAAAAGTAAGTTTATAAACTTAGGACTCAGCAATTTACTATACCAGGGACAGCATCATGAATACCAAAAAAGATCCTATTTCCATTTTGCTTGTAGATGATGAACCGCGCTTTCGCCAAGGCATACGCACTTTATTAAATTTTTATAACCATAGTAATGGTGTCTATTTAGACATAGTAGGTGAAGCAGCTTCCGTTGAGCAAGCCCTCAAATTAACCACCGAACAACACCCAGCTTTAATTTTGCTGGATTTAGAATTACCTCCAGAAGACGGAATTACAGCACTACTACGTCTAGGAGAATTATCTTATAACGGCAAAGTGCTAATTTTATCAGCACACCAACAAGATGATTGGATATTTAGAGCCATGCAAGCAGGCGCTTGGGGTTACGTATTTAAAAGCCAATTAGCCACCCAACTATGCGAAGCTATTACCACTGTAGTTAATAACAAAGTTTACTTACCGCCAGAAGTAGCCACAGCTTTCTTTCGTTTATTCCACTATTACACAGGACATTCCCTGGCCTCTGCCGGCACAAGTATTCACTTAACCGAACGAGAGCGAGAAGTATTAAACTGGTTAGTCCAAGGAGCCTCTAACGAACAAATCGCCGGACATTTATTTATTACTATCGCCACTGTCAAAGCTCACTTAACAGCCATTTTTGAAAAATTAAATGTCACCAGTCGTACTCAAGCGATCGTCAAGGCTTTAAAGTTGGGTTTAGTTTGTCCGTAGGGAAAGTGCTGAGTGCTGAGTGCTGAGTGCTAAGTGCTGAGTGCTGAGTGCTGAGTGCTGAGTGCTGAGTGAGGAGTGAGGAGTGAGGAGTGAGGAGTGAGGAGTGAGGAGTTGGTAGGGGCGGGTTTACAGATATT
>PWQB01000249.1 GCA_003556955.1 Nostocaceae cyanobacterium CSSed10_463m | reverse complement strand
TGATGAGATCATAATATTATTAGATCGGCACTCATAATGTGAACTACCCCGCCGTACAGACTGACGAAGCTTCCCTATTTATCAGGAATCGCCTCCAGGACTTCGTAGTTCTATTGGTCTGATATTCCTTCCAAGGGCAGGAGTCCTGATTCCCAAGACCCAAATATTTTTCCGGCTACATATAACTATGAAGCTCTGATTTTGCTGATGGCATTAATAGTCACGACACTAACTACTTTACCAGAAAAATGGGGGAATCCGCACTACGTGCCGTTAGGAGAATGTACATCTAGGTATTTGGGTTTAAGTAAGTGGGCGAGAATAAATCAAATTACATTAAGTAATGTAAAAAATATTGAGAGTAGTTTGTAGTGAGGGCTATTAGCCCTCAAATAAGGACTAAAGTCCTGACTACAAACCTTGAATTATTCATGCTGTTCTACTTACCGATTTTTGTAGTTGCAGTTGCAGTTCTTGTTCATTCTGCACAACAACACCAGGATAATCCCCATTAATTACCGCCTCTTCGGTTGGTGAGGTCAGATTTTGCCATAATACCCAACGACTACCTTGTGGTAGAGAAGTTAAGGTTGATGAATTTTGAGTTAACCAAATTACAGCCTGATTGTGGCTATCAAAGGCTGTGCGTAGCCTATCGTTCGTGCTAATCTCTTCTTGATATGAGGTTGCTGCTAAGGCTTCTAAAACCACGCGATCGCCTTTAACTACACCTGTTGCTGCTGTCCATAATTGAACTGGCATTTGCTGGCGCTGGGCATAAAAATACAACGATGCGGCGGCAATGACTGCTTGTTCAAAGTTATCTGCTGCCCAATTGCCTCCACTATCTAGGGCAATCATTATATCTTGCCCAGCTGTAACTATTTCTAACTCCCGTACCCGAAATTCCCCGTAACGAGCGCTTGTCCGCCAGTGGATCAGACGTGTAGGATCTCCCATCCGGTAGGGACGGAGCGATCGCACTAACCCAGATGTAGCTGTTTGTAAAGGTCTACCACGGGGATCTCCTCGTTTACTCTCTTCTTGCCCAATTTCATCCACTAGAGGACAGGTAGCTAAGGGTAGCACAGTGGGATAGACAATGGCTGTAGCCTCACATTGACGCTGACGACGACACCAAAACAATCCTAAAGGCGCACCAGAAGCCAATTCCACTGTATGCCAGCGATAAATCCCTCGTTGCTCAGTTGGTTGATAATATACCCAACGGTAACTGCCTTGGCTGTTAATTGTCTCAATAGCCGTTTTGACTGGTTTGCCCAAAACATAAGGTAATATATCCTCAACTTGCAACAAGCTGACAGGGTGCTTTGTCTGATTGCAGATTTCTAATTCTACAGTCAATTGATCACCGGCTGATACAGGTTGGATGGGGCGACGCTGCACAACTAAACTCACAAGCGATCGCGGTGGTAAAAAAGCTGCTATGCCCAAAAGTGCAAAACTAATACCACTAATAGCATATAGCCAGCCAGCCATAGTATTAACTGCGGCTCCAAAAAAACAAATAGCAATTCCTCCTAATACCCAGCCGCTATGTGCAGGGGCAATAGCATGGGTTTCTAACCAATTGGTGAGCGGCTTGATCATCTTCATGTTTCTTTTTTAACTTAAAATCGCCTCAAGTTTCCACAAAGAAGACAAACAAAAACCCGCTATGAAATGAATCTAGCGGGAATAATTAAAGATTTGATTTTTATATCACCATCAGCAATTTAAGCGAACCATTCTAGAACGGCTTCATCTTTTGTATTAGTATGTCGGGATGGAGTCTCACGATTAAACTTCATGTGAATTGATCGTGTTTGTTCACCATCTGCGGCAACACCCACAATGGGATAGTCAATTAAACCATCTTGGAAAGACATCTGGAAGCGGAATGTACCATCTGGATTCAGCTTAATGGGACGACCACCAATAGTCACAGTTGCATCAGGTTCGGTTGCACCGTAGACAATCAACTCAGCGTCAGCAACTAACCAGAATTGACGGGGACGCATTGGTATAGCACCAGCTGAGAAGCCAGCACCTGACATACCTACACCAGACATGGTTAAACCAGACGCAGTAGGAACTGCCCACATACCGACACCAGAGGGGAAAACGTAGGAACTAATGGCTTCTTCTGGACGTGCAGAACCTGGTACTTGCTGCATGGAACCGAAGATAGAACCAGCAACTCGTTGTGCTTCGGCAGATTCAGCCAAGCCAAAGATTTGGTCGTAGATGGGGTTACTTTGACCATTTACTCCGGCTGACGCTGCGGCGGCTGCTTTCTTCGCTGGGGGGACTAATTCGTAAACAGTTTTACCACGTAAATCTTCGTCAAAGTTGACAGTAACAAAGGTATCTTCAATCCAATCAGATGGATACACAGGAGGAATGTGTACTCTGGCAGAACGTGCTAATACTAACCAGCGACCATCAGCAGTACGATAACCGATATCTATGACATAATCGCGATCGCTCACTGGAATAGGAATATACCATTCTCTAGCCAGTTCATCAGCAGGATATTCTTGAATACTGTGGGGACTTTGATGATCAATATCGATGTCGGTAACATCATAGATCCGCAGTGCTAGTTGTTGTCCACCTTGCTGCCTGAGTTCCGCTTTGTGTTCGTTAGGAATATCCCAGTAAGTATAAGCCCACTGAGGATCACGGGGTAAAAGTACAATCCGACTTTCACCATAACCTTGTGGTAAGTCCGCAAGTCCTTCATCAACATCAGCCAAAGAACCACCAGTGCGGTCTTCTTGACCTAATTCAAATTTTGCTGCTTCCACGGTTTCCTGTGCCTCCAGTGAACGAGTTGGACTAAGCGATACTTTACTGCGCTGGACTTCTTGAATCGCTGCCAGCAATTGAGATTTACGCATTCGGCTGTAGCGAGAGATGCTATATTCACTGGCAACTTTGCGTAATTGCCTTAATGTCATCTCTTCTAGTGGTGGGCGTTCTTTTGCCACAATTTTGGCCTCCAGTAGTTTGCAAGGTAAATGATTTTCCTGGGTTAAAGAATCTTCTATAGAAATAAAATTTATCTACCCCAGATAAATGTCTGATTCCTGACTTCTGGTTTTGCCCAGTTTTTAACTTTAGTTTGTTCTTAAATTGAAGGTGACTACCTTACGATTTGGCGATAATGCCGTGTTCAGCATTTCTTTGGGATCGAAGGAGTTCTTTTATTAAGTAAATATTAACCAGTAAACCTTGTTAGGGATCAAGGGGGTTACAGGCACTTTTTTGCTTGTTGTACGAATTTATCAGGTGTTGGGTGATCATAATGTCATGATTACCTGACATTTAAAGTTCATGCAGCTTTAGGGATGGCATAAATGTCATCTTTTCATAACAAAACCATTCTGACCATAAGAGGCAGGGGCGCAGGGTGCAAGGGGAAGTAAGAAATTACACTTCCAGTTACTTAGGCAATACTTTTCGGTTAAGGGATGTAGAGACGTTCCATGGAACGTCTCTACAAGGGTTTTCGGCTGCGCTTT
>PWQB01000638.1 GCA_003556955.1 Nostocaceae cyanobacterium CSSed10_463m | reverse complement strand
GCACCGAAACATACAAAGTACCCAGTTATCAGTTATCAGTTATCAGTTATCAGTACCCAGTACCCAGTCACCAGTACCCAGTCACCAGTACCCAGTCCCCAGTACCCAGTCCCCAGTACCCAGTACCCTCAATTAAACTTGGAAAATCACAGTCAAACAGCCAAAATCAGACTAGAACAAGTTGATTTGTCTGCTAAACTCAGACCTCAACTACAGGGATATCCCATCTTGCAGGATATCTCCTTTGAGGTATTTCCGGGCGATCGCATAGCCATTGTCGGTCCATCCGGTGCTGGGAAAACATCCTTATTACGCCTGATAAACCGCCTCAGTGAACCTACCAGAGGCAAAATATATCTAGATAATCAGGAGTATAGCCAAATTTCTCCCGTACAGCTACGCCAGGGAATTACACTGGTACTACAAGAATCAAAGCTGTTAGGAATGACAGTGCAGCAGGCTTTAGCATATCCTTTAGTGTTGCGTGGTTTATCGCCAGAAACAATTCAACAAAGAATTGAACATTGCATCGCACAGTTACACATTCCAGAAGAATGGCTCTTAAGGACAGAATTACAACTTTCCACTGGACAGCGACAATTAGTAGCGATCGCCCGTGCTATAGTTATCCAACCACAAGTTTTATTATTAGATGAGCCAACATCAGCCTTGGATGTTGGGACAGCTACCAATGTTATCCAAGTGTTAACTCAACTGAATCAAACCCATCAAACCGCAATTTTGATGGTCAATAACCAACTTGATTTTACCCAGATATTCTGCAATCGGTTATTATATTTACAGAAAGGTCAGTTAATCACAAATCAAACAGCCTCAGAAATTGATTGGTTGAATTTAAGAGAAAGTTTGATGCAAGCAGAAACTCAAGCAGCCGCAGAATGGATTTAATAGCATCAAGAGCTATGTGTGATCACTGTAGAGCGTGAATGAGTTAATATTTCGTTAATTAACTTAGTTGATGGTTGGGAAACATTGGATTTCAAACTTTCCATGTTAAATCGATATCCCACATTGCGAATAGTTTGAATCAAACTAGGGTGACGGGGATCAAGTTCTACCTTCTTGCGTAAAGATAAAACATGAGTATCAATAGTCCGGGGATTGTCAATTGCTTCAGGCCAAGCACGACGCAGTAATTCTGCACGACTGAGGGCAGACCCGCCAGCTTGTGCTAAAACATAGAGTAAACTAAACTCTTGAGGTGTTAAATCAATAAATTCCCCTTGAAAACGAACTCGGCGTTGTACCAAATCAATTTGTAAACTGCCATAATCCAAATAAGCTGGTGCAATGGGAGTGCGCTGACGACGAATTAAAGCCTCAACTCTGGCTAAAAACTCTTGCATTCCAAAAGGTTTGCTCAGATAATCATCAGCGCCGGCTTTTAAACCTGTGACAACATCAACTTCATTACTGCGAGCTGATAGCATTAGAATGAGAGGTTGTTGCTGACAATGCAACCAACGACAAAATTCAATGCCATCACCATCGGGTAAATCAGCATCCAAAATTACTAATGTTGGTTGTTGACTTAAAAACACTTCCCTTGCTTGATACATACTGGCCGCTTGATGGACACGGTATTCTAACTGTTGCAAGTGCCATCCCAGCAAAGACCTTAAATGGGGATTCCCCTCAACGATTTCAATACAAACCGAACCCACAACGGCAAGACCCCTTAGCGTCGATGAATTTCAAAGTAACAAGACCATGCTCAAGGTTTTGTAGTCTTTGTTACTTCCCTTGCGATTAACTGAAATTTTTCTGTTTTTCAGCCGCAAAATCCTGCACTGATGCCTTATCCAAAGCTAATTTTGTAATATTATTTAATATATCTTAAATTTTTGTTAAACTGGTAAAAAAGTCTTTTCCATTTCAGAACCTCCCCCAACAGGGTGCGCCTGACCACTACCAGATAAAACATCAGGGTTAAATTTACTGTAGCTATATTTTAGATGCTTGTCTGCTGGGATGAAATTTAGTAGCCATTTCATCACCTGAACTACCGAGAAATCGAGAAACAGCACCAGCAGAAGTATAAAATTAGCTTACAAAATTATCATATTCCCAGTTTTCTAGAATATGATGGTAATACGTTGTCCTTGGGGAAGGATCTAGCTGACGGTAGATATTCAGCCCTTAAGTGAAAGCGAGAAAGGTGAAAGTAACACTTCACATTTCAGCGTGAATCGTTTACAATTCACATTCTAAAGAGATTAACATAGCAGTTATGCTCCAAGACACACAAACCATCCGCTATTACCAACGAATTACTGATGCCTTCATCGAGTTATGGAATCGCGGTTATCGGACGGACGATATGCGGATGTATTTGGATGGGTATCTAGCGGCACTGAGACATAGTAACGCTATTGAGCCTATGCTAATTCATCGTTTAGAGGAGGAGGCTAGCCGTTACCTATACGACCCATCGAATTTTGCCAGAACCCAACCGGAGGCACAACTGGATTATTATTAATGCCTTTTGCCTGGTCATCGATTGGCGATTGACCATCCACATTCATTAGATCAACGCAGATGATTATAACATATCATTAGCGTTGGTCAAGGGTATTATTTGGTTAATTTTTATTACAATTAATTTTTGATCGCGCGGACATTCTCGATATTGCAGAAAATTCAGCGTTTTTTATGACTTTGGAGATCAAAAATCATGTAGGTTGGGTAGAACGAAGTGAAACCCAACAATACTGAGGTGTTCGGGTGTTGGGTGGCGCTGTGCTTAACCCAACCTACGCCTACCCAGGAATGAACCAAGGTGGTTCAAATCCTGGATATGACAGACAATTAAGAAGCGAGTGCGACTTCTACCAATTGTTGCAATTCACATTTTTGATACATTTCAATCAAAATATCGGAACCGCCGACAAATTCACCGTCAATATAAACTTGGGGAATTGTGGGCCAGTTGGAATATTCTTTAATACCTTGACGAATTTCTGGGTCTGAGAGAACGTCAACTGTTTCAAAAGGAACTGCCAAAGTGTTTAAAATCTGCACTACATTGTTAGAGAAACCACACTGAGGCATCAATTTGTTGCCTTTCATGAAAACCATGATTTTGTTTTCTTGGATCAAGTTATCAATTTTTGCTTTGGTTTCTGGAGTCATGACTTTTTTATTTCCTATGTTAGTAATAGCCAAAATATAAATGTTGAATTTGGCAGTTGAACTGTAAACTAGATTTATTTTAAGAAGCTGCTGTTGCTTGCCAAGCTTCGGGTGTATAAGTTTTCAGAGCTAAAGCATGAATTGCTTCACTGGACATGGCTTGGCGTAAAGCACCATATACTAATTGGTGTTGTTGTACCAGTCCCTTATTGGCAAACTGGGATGATACGACTGTAACTTGATAATGGTCACCGCCACCAGTTAAATCTTGCACCTGAATTTGAGCATCTGGCAATTCTGCCTTAATCATGGCCTCAACTTGCTGTGGATTCATCATAAAAACCTTATGGGTAATGGTAAACCCGCGCTGTGAAGCGATGGG
>PWQB01000391.1 GCA_003556955.1 Nostocaceae cyanobacterium CSSed10_463m | reverse complement strand
CTCCGCTCAAACTCAAAGGACTTAACTTTATTGAGATGTTTGTTTGGTTATCGGCTAGTATGTCAGCCGTTTCCCATTCTCAGGTAGATGAGCAGGTAGCACTACCTCCAATTGGCTGGGGGACTCTTTAATAGCGTCACTTACAAAGCTAGCTACCTTGAAAAAATCTATGAACACAACATCAAAACAGATATCTCATTGGCGAGTAGTCGCCGCATCTGTATGTGGTACAAGCCATATTAAAAATCAACAACTGTGTCAAGATGCTCATCACTGGCAGTTATTACCAGGTAATGTGTTGGTGACTGCTGCTGCTGATGGTGCAGGTTCTGCCAGCCAGGGAAAAGTGGGAGCAATGGTAGCTGTAGAAACAGCAATAGAAACCCTGTCCTTGAAGGAAATTACTCCAGACATCCTGGCAGATGATGCACTGGTGCAATCACTATTGCATGAGGCCTTGCTTGCTGCTAAAAAGGCAGTAGAAGATGAAGCGATCGCTTGTAGCAAACAGCCTCAAGATTTAGCAACTACCTTAATTATTATGCTGGCTACACCAAAGATGGTAGCAGTGGCACAAATTGGTGATGGTTTAGCAGTAGCCAAGGATGAACAGGGTAACTTACTGGCACTGACAACACCTGACAATGGCGAATACATCAACGAAACCACTTTTTTAACTTCGCCTCATGCCTTAGATACAGCACAAATGAAAATATGGCGTGAAACCATAGTTAATATCGGTGTCCTCACCGATGGACTACAAATGCTGGCTTTAAATATGCTGGTTGGTGAACCTCATAAACCATTCTTTTTTCCCTTATTCGACTTTGTAAAGAATGCCGAAGATAAAACATTAGCCAAAGAACAATTAGTGAGGTTTTTAGGTTCTGAACGGATTACCCAACGTACTGATGATGATCTGACGCTGATTTTAGCTAGCTTTCGGAGTGCTGAGTGCTGAGTGCTGAGTTCTGAGTTATGAATAACGGATTTGAAACGTGGCTAGCTTCAGATTATCTTTTTTCTCAGCTATGTTGTGGTGATTTTGCGAGATTAGTCTTTTACATAACCCAATTCACCGTAATTTTATCATGCAGGTCTTACGTTGTCTTCCCAAACAAGAAATTATCAACCTCAGCGTTAGTTTGGGGCGTGGCGGTGAAGCTTGTATATATGCAGTGCCGTCCGGTGATGATTTAGTAGCCAAGGTTTATCACAAACCAACAGTGGCTCACGCCCAAAAACTCCAGGCGATGCTTGCCAACCCTCCAGAAAATCCTACGGCTAGCTTGGGGCATATTTCCATTGCTTGGCCGCAAGATTTATTACGGGCAACAGATCAAGGTAATAGCATCATCGGCTTTTTGATGCCCCGGATTTGCGGGATGCGTCCCATTATCGACTTTTATAATCCTCGAACCCGTCGTGAACATTGTCCCTTATTCAATTATCAGTATCTGCTTCGCACGGCTCGTAATTTAGCGGCGGCTTTTGCGGCTCTGCACAATAGTGGATATTGCGTTGGTGATGTGAATGAGTCAAATATTCTCGTCAGCGATACAGCATTGGTGACTTTGGTAGATACTGACTCTTTTCAAGTGTACGATCCTGACCAAAGTCTTGTTTATCGCTGTTCAGTGGGTAAACCAGAGTTTACTCCCCCAGAACTACAGAATAAAGTTTTTGCTCAACACGATCGCACCATTGCTCATGATTCCTTTGGCTTGGCGGTGTTAATCTTTCAACTGTTAATGGAAGGTACTCACCCCTTTTCCGGAATCTTTCAAGGGGTTTCTGAGCCACCACCCTACGAAGCCCGGATTGCTGCGGGACATTTTACTTATAGTCAAAAGCACCAAGTACCTTATCGCCCAACCCCCATCGCACCAGGTTGGGAAGTGCTTCATCCCAAGTTGCAAGACTTGTTTTTACGTTGTTTTGAGGATGGTCACTATGATCCAAATCTGCGCCCCAGCGCTCACACTTGGCTATCAGTTTTAGCTGAAGCTGAAGATAGTCTGATTACTTGTACTGCTAATCCTCAACATCGTTACAATAGCCATTTAGATAGTTGTCCTTGGTGTGAACGGACTGTGCGCTTAGGTGGACGTGATCCCTTTCCATCACCTAGAGCCGTAGAAAATCGGGAACATCTGCGCCCGCGAGTCGTACCTAAAAGGCGTTACGCCCAGCGTCCACGTTCTCCGCAACGAGTCAGTCCCCAGTACCAAGTTAATTATTGGCAACCAGTAGCTACTTCTAGCTATCCTGCTTATCAACAACAAAAAAAGACTCAGTTTTATCCTGCTGTCTTGTGTTTACTAGGTATTGGTTTGTTGGGGTATTTAGACATAGCGATTAAATTTACTCGTCCTTATGTTTCTCAAAATGCCTACACGCAACAAACTTTGATGGCTCGTCCCAAACCCCAGGAAGAGACTTTAACTTTTGCAGATTACTATAAACAGGGTCATGCTGCTTACCAAATCCGAGATTTTCAGCAAGCAGTGGAAAAATTCAGCCAAGCGATAGAACAGGAACCAACAAATTCTAGAGCTTATGTGAACCGAGGCAATGCCCGCTACAACTTAAAAGACTACAAAGGCGCTCTAGAAGACTATAACCAAGCTTTGCAGATTAATCCTGAAGAAGTTAAAGCTTTTGTCAACCGAGGGAATGCCCGTTTGATGCTGGCTGAATTTAGCCATGATCCTGATCGAGAATATAATCTGGCGATCGCTGATTTTAATCAAGCCCTTGAAATTAACGATCAGGAAGTAGAAGCATATATTAGAAGAGGGATAGTCCGTTCTCAAATCGCCAAATATAGCGGCGAAGCTGTGCAGGATTATCAAAAAGCAATTGCTGATTTTACCAAAGCAATTCGCATCAATGCATCCAGAGCCGAAGCTTATTTTCAGCGTGGTGAAGTTCGCTATAAAATGGCACAATTTAGCAGTAACTTTATTCCTGAATATCACAAGGTACTGGCTGATTTTAATCAAGCTCTAAAAATTAATGGGAACTTGGCGAGAGTCTACCTCAAACGAGGGATGTTGCGCTATGAACTTACGCAATACACTAGTCAAGACTTTGATCCAAATAATCTGAAGGCTATTGAGGATTTACAAACAGCTGCCAAACTTTCCTTAGAACAAGAGGATACAGAAAGCTACCAGCAAGCACTCAGCAGTATCTGTATAATCGTAGAAAGCCAATGTACTGCTTTATTACAAAGTTCTGCTATGTGGCAATATACAGGAAAAAATTAATTTAAAACCTAGTCACGTTAGACCTGGTTTTTTCTTAACTTATTTTTCTCTGTAAAAATAAAAATGAGCATGATAAGGGTTTAAATGAGCCTACTCTTATCATGTTTGGCTATTTTTAATACTTTTAAATATCCAATTATTTGTTAAGGAAATATTACTTCTAATTGACATAGAAATATAGTTATTTAAAAAAGTACAATGGATACATTCTTGCATATATTATTTATTTTGTTGATGTTAACCGCTATTTGCTTATTACTTATAAATTT
>PWQB01000129.1 GCA_003556955.1 Nostocaceae cyanobacterium CSSed10_463m | reverse complement strand
TTGAGCCGCTTTTTTAATGTTGCTATCAATGTCTGAAATAATCTTTTCTGCGAGAGAGTCTTTACCTCTTCCCCATTTTTTATCTCTTCCTACTTGATAGCAAATAAAGTTTTTAATCACTTCTGCACTATCGGTGGTGTCAGCTACACGAAGTAAGTTGCGAAATTGCGATTCTTCTAAATCTCCATAGCTGGTTTTATCCAAAGCTGTTTTAATCCAAATAACTAAATCATCTTCAGTCTGACGAATACCTTTTTGGATTTTAAATTGTTTCTGTGCATCGATTTCTGCAATCATTTTGCATTCTCCCTAAATACATTATGAAACTCATTACAAATCTGGACTTGTCCAAAACCTTCAGCAGTGCGATCGCCTACTCCTTTTAGTTCTAATTCGTTTAATTTATCTAGCCAGATATCCGGTTGATTTGTGCTAAATAAATATACAGCACCTCTGGTAGTAACTAATTCTATATCTTTCATCAACCCCCAAGCGGAGTTCCAGCCAGAACGATAGTTATAACTGCTATAGGCTACTTCTAATTTGAGAAAATCGTCTTTGGCTGCACCATTATCTAAACCGACAAATTCACATAACATTGATGGTGAAATGACTGTGGTACGTTGCCAATTTTCCGAAAGAATTGTGTCGGCTTGCAGGTCTATGGTGAAATAGGTACGGTTTTCTAAGAGGTTTTTTTCTGGTTTTCCAAATATTGACCAATGTTGCCAGCGTGATTTTGTTGTAGCATTAAATGCATCAATTCTACTGTCAACATCTGTAACAGTATTTTCAATTATGGCGGTGATTTCAACTTTCCCTAAACCTCTAGAAGTTGCACCACCTAAACGCAAACTGCGAGGATTTTGATTCAGGAAATTCACCAAAGTTTTGGCTAATTCGGCATCCTCAACTAAAATTTCACTGCGATAAAATACAGGTTGCCAATTTTTCTCTTTCGGATTTTGAACAAAGGACTCATTTAAAACTTCAATGCTGTAAAGAATATCATCCTGTGAGGTGGCGCGTTGACGGTTAATACCAACTCTAGTTAAAAACCGTTTGCTAACAGAATGACTGCGATATTCATCATTGTTACAACTATAAAAACCTCCCAAAGGTTCAACTCTTGCGTCTGTGTCATCTTCTAACGATTTCGGATCACTCGGATCAAAGGGATAGTTATATGCGTCTGCACAAAAACGGTCAATTAAAGTGTCAAAAACTCCGTTACCTTTGGGTTTAAAGCCAGAATTTGTTTTAGAACTAACTGCTGTGGCTGGTAAAACCATAACATCATCAGTCACAACGCTAGAAATATTTTCAGTTTTAGCTACTGCTGGATAAGCATTATGAAAAATTGCGGATTCCTCACCCAGAAATAATGCTTGAAAGTCGCCGCCATCTGTGGTGAAATCTTGTTTTTTCGTGTCAGATAGTTGTAATATTTGAGATGCTAACGCTCCTCGAATCACAGAACCTGGAATATAGTCTTCCGCTTCACTGACAGAACCGGGTTTTTTAGTGGCGATCGCTAAAGGAGATAAAGCTGTTATCGTTAATTTAATTCGCTGCATATTTCACCTTGGGTAACAACTTCTCCCACCCTTGAACATCTTTTGCTTCCAAATCTTTCCAACTCAACCAACCCAACCCAGCCGATTTACTGCCACCTAAAGCATGAATATGACGCAAAGCTGCTAAAATTAAAGCCTCGGCGTACTCTGGACAGCCTGGTAATAAATGAATTTTTCCCGAAAATTCCAATTGATTATGAGGTGGGGAAGTTTCGAGAAAATAGAGTTTTTTCTCTTCTGCGATGCGACGACGGCGATTTATAGTCACACCAGGACGGATAACTTCTGGTAAATCCTCCCGTGATAGTTGACAAATCAAGTCATCTACCACAATGCGCGATGGAAGTATGGGATTTCCGAAGATTTTAGAGACGAAACAGTGATAGCCTTTGTAACCTTCTAATTTATAATCTGAGTGAAATTGGCTACTTACTTGTTCTTCACTGGGACAAAGAATATCAGCTTTTGGGGATTCAAAAATTTGCCATCCTAATCCTCTCGCCAGTTTTTCGCACTCATGGCGCAGTCTTCCTTTGAGTTGCGAACCGGGAATAATCATTCTTCCTTCGGCGTTGCGAACTATGGGTTTATCTGCTAGGGAACCATCGGAACCGCCAGCACCAACACACAAAGCACTATCAATGATGGCTGTGAGGGTAATAGTTTTAACTGGATTTGGGGATAAGTCCCGTAATTTTATCATGGTTGCAATGCTTGTGTTTGTGATCTGGTTAGTGCGGAATCACGTTCCTCTTTAGCGATAAAGGGATATAAATCTACTAATTCTCGCCAAATGGTTTCATAGCTAACTTTATCCTCTTCCTCTTGTAAAGACATCCAAGGCGCAAGGTTACCATGATTAGATTTAGCTTGACACCATGCGTCTTCAAAATCATCTTTCAGCGACTCTTGAGCATTTTTATCACTCAATCGCACTCGGAAATAACGATAATTCAGGATAGCTGTTTGTTTTCCCTGTTCTAGTAAACTGCGGATTTGGTAAAGTTGCGATCGCGGAAATTCTGCATTTTTTAAAGCTTTCGCAGTTTCCAACAATCCCCCCAGTTCATGTAAAGTATAAGGTGCTGCATATAGCTTGAGTTTTTGCTGTTTGTTGGTAAATTTAGTTAATCCCTCAGCGCGAAATTCACTAATATTAGAAGAAATCATTGTTACCGATTTCATCACCAGAAAATCTACCGTTCCCCCATAGTAATCGGCTTTCTTCAATTCCTTGGCTTGTTTTTTGGCAGATTTCAACAACTGTTCTGTCAGCTTTTCTGCATAATATATGGGTGTATCATCAGCCGTAATTAATACCCCCGTGGACATACTTAATTTACATTGCTTATCTCCAGAAATTTCCGGTTTACCTTCATATCGGTGTACTATTTGTGGGTTATATTTTTTATCTTCTTTGTAGACATCTCCTTTACTTAACAGGATTTTTTCAAATTCTTCCCCAATGGTTTTAGCAATAGCTAATGCTTTATCTGCGGGAACAATCAGCATCACATCATCACCACCAATGGTTAAAATTTCAAAGGGATGAATCCAAACTTCCTGATCACTATTTCTTTCAGCTTGTAAAGTTGAGTTTATTTTATGGGGTGCGAGATGTTTTGTTAAAGCTGCATAAACTGAATTTTCTGTAGCTTCCCCAATATCCCGACTAAAATTTTGGTAATCTTGGGGATTTTTAATTTCTTTCTGGATGTATCCCCCCATATTATTCCCATCTGCATAAATATAAGCCACAAAGCCAGGAGTGATACTAGCATCACCAATTTCTCTGACAGAAATAGCTTCTTTTACTCGGCTAGGATGAAGATTTTCTGAACGAATTTTACCATAATATTTATGTGGTGTCTGATGCAAGAAAAACTCAAATTTATTCACCCAAGTCTCAATTTCCTTCCCCGGTTTACAATCAAAACCTGCTTGATCATACCAGTTTGTAGAATT
>PWQB01000523.1 GCA_003556955.1 Nostocaceae cyanobacterium CSSed10_463m | reverse complement strand
TTAAAGAAGCAGGGGAGCAGGGAGCAGGGAGCAGGGGAAGGAGCAGGGGAGCAGGGAGCAGAGAGCAGGGGGGAAAATCCTCCATCTCAATCCCCACTCAGCACTCCTCACTCCTCACTCCCCACTCAGCACTCAGCACTCAGCACTCAGCACTCAGCACTCAGCACTCCCATTCAGCACTGACAATTATGCAAATTCGCCGCCGTTCTACCAACACAACAATTAATGTTTCTTTTTTGCGTTATCAGTCAACTTTGCCCGATATAGTCCCAAACAACATTTTGGAAGAAATTGTCTGGCATAAAGAAATTGAAATTGACCAGATGCGGGAAAAGCGGCCTTTAGTACAATTGCAAAAACAGGCACTTTCAGCACCACCAACCCGTGATTTTATTGGTGCTTTAAGGCAAGGTAGAACTAATCCAGCATTGATTGCAGAAGTTAAAAAAGCTTCTCCTAGTAAGGGCGTTTTACGAGCAGATTTTGACCCAGAAGCCATCGCTGCTGCCTACGAACAAGGTGGTGCTAGTTGTCTTTCAGTTTTGACAGACACTAAATTTTTTCAGGGTAGTTTTGAGAACTTAGCTAAAGTCAGAGCCACAGTAAATTTACCCCTTTTATGTAAGGATTTTATTATCTATCCTTATCAAATGTACTTAGCTCGCATTCAGGGCGCAGATGCAGTTTTATTAATTGCGGCTATTCTCACTGACCAAGACTTACAATACTTTCTCAAAATTGCTAATGCGATGAAAATGCAAGCCTTGATTGAAGTGCATAGTTTAGCAGAACTTGACCGGGTATTAGCTTTAAAGGGTGACTTTATCTTAGGAATTAATAATCGTAATTTAGAAGATTTTTCTGTTGATTTGCAAACTACCTGCCAATTATTAGCAGCACGAGGTAATCAATTACAATCACGGAATCTTCTAGTTGTGAGTGAGTCAGGGTTACATAACCCAGAAGATTTACATATAGTCAAACAAGCAGGAGCAGCAGCTGTATTAATAGGTGAATCATTAGTTAAACAACCTGATCCCAGTTTAGCGATCGCGCATCTATTTGCGGAATTTTCATCTCCAGAGACATCCATATAATCAGCAAAGACTGGTTTAGTGTGTAACAATTTTGGCAAGAGTTCTAACTCTGACTGATAAAACATCCCAAATTGAAATCTGACATCAACTAATGGAGCAAATTCCTTTACCTGCGCCTATTCACTACGAACTTTTACTACAACTCTTAGAAAGACAAACTATGTCAGCCGTCAGTCAAAACCCTGATTTGCGGCATCAAGTCAATCAACTCATTATTACTCTCCGTAAAGCAGCAGCACAACAAAAGCAACTAGAAAATATTTGCCAATTTTCGGCTTTAGGCGTAGATCATCGTTGGTCAATCAATCATCATGCAGCTAAAACTATCACCCCCGATTGACCCAACACACCAACCCCTTGTAGAGACGCGATTCATCGCGTCTTTATACACGATTCATCTTTATACCCATTTCACTAGAGAATTAACATAAATTTATTGAAAAAAGTACCGAAAAATGTTAGTATATACAGTTACGTCTTTATTTTTGGCAGCTAGTTTATGTAGTGGGTCGAACGGCATATAATTCAACCAAATCATCCCCACTATCAGGAGATTGATCAGTTATGTTTTGCTGCTAAAAACCTCTACAATTATGCTAACTTCCACATCTGCGAAAGTCACCCAACAACTTTATAAAGCAGCTAATGGTAAACTAATTCATGCTGATGTCAATGGTAGTTTGAATATTTTACGTAAAGTAGTCCCGACAGCTTTGAGTCTAGGGATAGGGGGCGTTGTAGTTCGCCCAGTCGGCGTGATTCCCGGTAAACAAATAGCATGAGATATTTATCTATGCTTTTTGGAACTATATGCAGATAAATCTAAAATTCATCTCCAGAATTTAACTATCAGCCTACACTTTTAACTTTTATTTGACTTTAGGAAAAACACATGGACAATAAGCTGATGCTAATGATTCCTGGCCCCACACCAGTGCCAGAGGCGGCTTTGCTGGCATTAGCCAAGCACCCAATTGGACACCGCACCAATCAGTTTAGCAACATCATGGCTGAGGTGACAGAAAACCTCAAATGGTTACATCAAACTCAAAATGATGTGATGATGCTGAATGTTAGCGGCACAGGTGCTGTAGAAGCGGGAATTATTAATTTTCTCTCTCCAGGCGATCGCGTTTTAGTTGGTTCCAATGGTAAATTTGGAGAACGTTGGGTAGAAATCAGTGAAGCTTATGGTTTAAACGTTGAAACCATTACCGCCGAATGGGGCAAACCTTTAGATACCGCATTGTTTGCCGAAAAATTACAAGGTGATACCCAAAAGCAAATCAAAGCCGTAATTATTACCCACAGCGAAACCTCCACAGGTGTGTTGAATGACTTAGAAACCATCAACCGTCTGGTGAAAGAACATGGTGAAGCTTTAATTATTGTGGATGCAGTTACTAGCTTGGGTGCATTCAATTTACCCATAGACGCTTGGGGTTTGGATGTAGTCGCCTCCGGTTCTCAGAAGGGCTACATGATTCCTCCCGGACTAGGGTTTGTTTCAGTCAGCCCCAAAGCTTGGGAAGCTTACAAAACCGCAAAATTACCCAAATATTATCTAGATTTAGGTAAATATCGCAAAGCCACAGCTAAAAATACTACTCCCTTTACTCCACCTGTCAACTTAATTGTGGCTTTACACACCACATTAGGCATGATGAAAGCAGAAGGATTGGAGTCAATTTTTACACGGCATCAAAGACTGAAAAATGCTACCCGTGCCGCAGTTAAAGGTTTGAATTTACCTTTATTTGGGTCAGATGATTACGCTAGTCCAGCAATTACAGCCGTAGCCCCACAGGGCATCGAAGCCGATAAAATTCGGTCATTGATGAACAAGCGGTTTGATATTGCCTTAGCCGGCGGTCAAGACCATCTGAAAAACAAAATTTTCCGTATTGGTCACTTGGGTTTTGTGAGCGATCGCGATATTCTCAGCTGTATAGCAGCCTTAGAAGTGACTCTGACTGAACTCGGACATGAAAACTTTACTCCCGGTGGTGGTGTAGCCGCAGCCGCTAAAGTATTGAGTCAGTCCTAATTAAAGTGCTGAGTGCTGAGTGGAAGGCCAGTTAAATCAAGGCTTTGAGTAATCAACAACGTCCTCACCTCCTTGGCGGTTGCTATATATCAGGCAACAGCGATCGCGCCAATTTAGATTAAATGATTAAGAGCGAGTTAAACACTTAACTCGCTCTTTAAATCTGTATGGGAATAAGTAAAAATGGCAACAGTCAATTCGCTGGTCTATCAGCCTTCTTACAAGGCAGAATGGACGTGACATACCTCAATTTTCCTGTATGGAACTCATACTTGTAGTGACGTACTCCACACACTCCCTTTCAGGTGAGTGTGGGCTTCTCAGCGACTCTTCTATGAAGACGTTGACTGAGCTTTAAGACCGTGCGCCCCACGGTTCTTTGGTTGAGCCAAACAATT
>PWQB01000527.1 GCA_003556955.1 Nostocaceae cyanobacterium CSSed10_463m | reverse complement strand
TACCAGAGTTAATCGGTGGTTCTGCTGACTTGACTCATTCCAACTTAACTGAACTCAAGGGCAAGGGCGACTTCCAAAAAGGAGCATACCAAAATCCCAACATCCACTTCGGTGTCCGGGAACACGGTATGGGCGCAATCTGTAATGGTCTGGGACTGCATGGTTCGGGATTAATTCCCTACGGTGCTACCTTCTTGATTTTCACAGATTATATGCGGGCTGCTATCCGCTTATCTGCTTTGTCTCAAGTCGGCGCAATTTGGGTGATGACTCACGACTCCATCGGACAAGGTGAAGATGGTCCTACCCACCAACCAATAGAAACTCTGGCATCTTTGCGTGCTATTCCTAACCTGACTGTAATTCGTCCCGCAGACGGTAACGAATGCTCAGGCGCGTACAAGGTGGCTATTGAGAAGGCTAAGGAAAACGCGCCTACTCTATTGGCGTTCACCCGTCAGGCTGTTCCTAACTTGGCAGGTACATCGGTGGAAAACGTGGCCAAGGGTGGATACACAGTAGTAGATTGTCAAGGTACACCAGATATTATCTTGATTGGTACTGGTTCCGAAGTTAGCCTCTGTGTCACAGCTGCTGAGAAATTGACAGCCGAAGGTAAGAAAGTCCGTGTGGTTTCTATGCCTTCTACTGATTTGTTTGACGTGCAAGATGCAGCTTATAAGGAGTCTGTTCTACCTAAAGCCGTTACCAAGCGTTTGTCTGTAGAAGCTGCTGCTAGTTTCGGCTGGCACAAGTATGTTGGTAGCGAAGGTGATACTGTCAGTATCGACACTTTTGGTGCTTCGGCTCCTGGTGGTGTTTGTATGGAGAAGTTTGGCTTTAGTGTTGATAATGTTTTGGCTAAGGCTAAGGCTTTGTTGGGTTAATTAGCAACGGAATATTCTCTTAAGTTTTTATGGGGTGGGCTGAAAAGTCTGCCCTTTTTTTTTAACGCAAAGGGGCGCGGAGGTTAACGCAGAGGTAACGCGGAGAGGAATTAATTATAATTGGGGTAATGAGTCTATATATGAGGGGTAATTATGCAGGAAGTTTTAAATTACAATCAGGAGCTACACAATCGGATCTCGCCAATTGTGGAGAGGTTGATTCAGGGTAATAGTTTATATCAAGTTAAGTTAAACAAACGTGAGATGATTGAAATGTTGGTAGAGTTATTTGGGCAATTTTCACCAGAAGAAATGCGGGAAATTAAGGAGGATGATTTAATCAGAAGAATAGATAAAATTTTGGTATTAGAAGCTGTTGCTGGTACGTTAAATGATTTAACACCTGAGCAAATAGCGATTTTTGATGCAGTAGTGGAAGGTAGATAAATAGGTGGATTACTTACTTGATTCAAATATTGTCTCTTATATTTTGAAAAGAAATGTAACCGTAGATAATAAATTACGGGAAGTGACTCGTAAAGGGGAAGAAGTATTTATTAGTTGCATCACTTACTATGAAATCAAAAGAGGACTTTTATCTATAAATGCTTCGAGACAGTTATCTGAATTTAAGCAGTTCTTTGAAAAACATACAATCTTGTTATTGGATGATATGGAGATTATAGAGAAAGCCTGCGAAATCCATGTAGATTTAAAACGCAGGGGTTTTACTATTCAAGAGCAAGATATATTGATAGCTGCTACTGCAATTACACGCGGCTTAATTCTAGTCTCTAATGATTCTGATTTGTTAAGAGTGCAAGGTATTAATTTAGAAAATTGGGCAATAGCAGAATCTTGAGTTTGAGGAAATATCGCATCATGAGGACGGGCAAGATGCCCATCCCACAATATATTCAGTAAATCTGATGGGTGCAAAATAGATTGGTTTTAGTTTAATTAGCAGGAGTGTGTGAGTGTTTAAAAAATTGCGAGGAGGATTACTGGTGGGGATTGGCTATATGCTTTCTCCTCTGTCGTGGTGGAATGATGTATTTTTTAATCTACCGATCGCACTGTTGTTTGGTTATCTGGTAAGCTGGGCTAAACCTAATTGGTTTTTACCATTCACGATCATTGGCTATTGGCTCTCGAATGTGTTGGGAATTGTGATGATGCAAATGGGAGCGATGGATATGTTCATCACAGAAGAGAAGCGCAACCTCAAAAGAGATTTACTGCTGGGTTTGGGTGGTTCCACTGTTTATACAGTAGTGGTGGCGCTGCTAGTCTATTTTCATATCCTGGAAATACCTGCGTTTCTGCTCAATCCCTGATATTCTGGGCAAACGCTGAATTTATAAAATCTCACTAAGAATTGATACCAATTTTTCAATATGTGCGGCTTCATGTGTCGCCATCACAGATATCCGTATTCGACTTGTCGGGACTGTGGGGGGACGAATAGCTGGGGCAAAAATGCCGTTACTTCTTAGCTGTTTACCAACTCTGAGTGCATCTGCTGCACTGGGTAACTGTAAACAGAGTATGGGTGATTCTGTGGGTAATAATTTCAGATGGGGTAATTGTTCTGTAATTAACTTTTTTAAATAATCGACATTCCGCCATAGTTGCGTCAGCCGTTGCGGTTCTTTCTGCACTATCTCAATTGCTGCTAAAGCTGCGGCTGTGTCTGCGGGTGAAAGTGCAGTGGTGTAAATCCATGTAGAGGCACGATTACGTAAGTAATCAATGAGGTTGGCGCTTCCGGCTACATAGCCACCTAAACTACTCAAGGCTTTACTTAATGTGCCTATTTGAATTAATATTTTATCTGTGCATTGAAAATGTTCCACGCACCCTGCACCAGTTTTTCCTAATATTGCAGTACTGTGAGCTTCATCTATAAGCAGCATACAGCTAAACTCATCTGCTATATCTAATAATTCTGGTAAAGGACATAAATCACCATCCATACTGAAGACGGTATCAGTAATTATTAAACAACGTCTGTAGTTTTGCCGTTGCTGACTTAGTTGATTTTTTAATGCTTCTAGATCACAGTGGGGATATTCTAGGATTTCTGCACCGCTAAGAATTGCCCCATTTTTCAGGCTGGAATGATTGTACTGGTCAGATAAAATTAAATCTCGTTTACCTACGACAGATGCGATCGCACCTAAATTTGTTAGATACCCGGAACTAAATACTATTGCATCTTCGGTTTTTTTCCAAGAGGCGATCGCCTGTTCTAATTCTCGATGTAATTCCCTATGCCCACTGAGTAATCGAGAACCAGTACTACCCGTGCCAAATTTTTCCACAGCAGTAATTGCGGCTTTCATCAGGCGTTCATCCCCAGCCAATCCCAAATAATCATTACTGGCAAAATTAATTACCTCTTCCCCAGCCAAAAGCACAGTAGCACCGGGACGACCATCGATTGTCTGTACTGAGCGATACCAGTTAGCTTTGTGAATGGTTCCTAGAGATGCTTCTATCCAACTGTAAGGGGTTTGAGACATAGGGAGCAGGGTGCAGGGGGGCCTGACAGGTGTAGGTTTTTTACATTCTCGTGAGGGTAAGACAAGGTGGACAAGGAAGGATAGTAGACAAGGGAGGAAAACCGGACAAAATCATATTGTTTTGGTAACAAT
>PWQB01000693.1 GCA_003556955.1 Nostocaceae cyanobacterium CSSed10_463m | reverse complement strand
TTTCCTTGGCAACCAGGAAGATCCCGTGTTCCTGGCACAAGTTTAACCAGTGAAGAAAAAAGGCAAATTGAGCAAAAACTACCCAGTAATCTGCCTGATGCCCAATTGACCACTTCCTTTGAGTTTCTAGATTTGATTGAATTTCTGCACAAGCGATCGCAAGAGGTATTGCCACCTGAGCATCAAATGCCTTTGAGCGAAGCTTTAGCAGAACATATTAAACGTCGCCTACTCTACTCCGGGACAGTAACGCGAATTGATTCTCCTTGGGGAATGCCCTTCTACGCTCTTACCCGTCCTTTTTATGCGCCAGCAGACGATCAAGAACGGACGTACATCATGGTAGAAGATACCGCTAGGTATTTTCGCATGATGAAAGATTGGGCAGAAAGGCGACCAAATACCATGCGAGCCTTAGAAGAACTTGATATCCCAGCAGAAAGATGGGAACAAGCAATGGAAGAATTAGATGAAATCATTCGCGCTTGGGCAGATAGATATCACCAAAGCGGCGGTATTCCTATGATTTTGCAGATGGTATTTGGCAGAAAAGAAGACTGATAGTTGAGGTGTTATCCCCTTAACACCTTATACTATGACAGCAACTTGTCAAGAAAAATACTATGCCCTATGGGCAACTGCTTCCTTTCTCCTTTAAAGACGCTAACGCGAACCAGAAGTTCCGCAAATACGTATAGGAATCATAAATAAAAAATACACATTACCTTAGACAGGGAGGACAAGTAAGACACCTGGCAGTGTATCTGGATATATAAGTTAAAGAATTAATTTATCACTAAAAAAATAGGCGGGCTGTAAGCCCAGCCTAAAAAATTCGTCAACTCAAAGACCTAATATTCTATAGACCCCCTGAATTATCTGGAATTGGAGTCACCTCAAAAGAGGGACTAAATTCGGTGGTAACTGGATTTTGTTGTGGTGCAGATGCAGGTGAAAAGCCACTAACACGGTCACTGCCATCAATACAAGTTTCCATTGCTTGGGTAGGTGCAATCTCAATTTCACTACTTAAGCCCACTACACACTGAGCGAAACGCTCAGGCAACAAACTACGGCTACAATAGTTTAAAACTGTTGTGTGAACAGCTTCTTGAGTATTCCTGGCTATACCAACAACGCAAGTAGATAAATTTTCAGGTCGCCGGGCTTGCTCACAGGCAGAAAGAGCATTGATGGCGCTAATTTGCGTTTGTTGATTAATTCTCACCACACAAGCAGACAACTCTCTTGGACGCATCGCTTTCGCACATCCTTGCGATGCTGCTTGTTCGGTCATCCCCAAATTCAAGAGTCGAGCTGCACAGACACGATAATCATTGGCGTAAGAGGTCTTCACAGCCATACTTGGAGCAATCATCGCCACCAATCCAGCTACAGCTAAAACTGGCGTTGTCAACCGAATCATTTTGATCTTAAACGTTAAGACAGCTAAACTGCCTTGTTGCTTCCCAGCTTTACTCAATTTTGTTTTGCTCATCACCTTTCTCCAAACACCCAAAGTTATGCTAACTCAAATGTACGGCAACTCTTCCATAAACCAGGAAATTCAGTAGACTGAGATATTTCGGATATTGAGAAATATTTAGCTGAATATTTGATTTGATCAAAAAACTACGAGAGAATACGGTCTGATACATTAGTCTAATAGCGAACAATCATCAAACAGCATCTCCCAGCCATTGTTCTGTAGACAATAGAACTGTGTATATTCTATGACATCCGCAAACCTGGCTGCGACATTTCTGTACTGTGATTACTTCGTTCTTTTCTTTGCCATCATTATTTGAGTAGTTTATCCGATACACTACCTTTGATGAGGTAATCGGAATTTATAAGTATAATTTGTGAGGTTCAACAAATGAAATTTGGCATTGATATTGGGCATAATTCTCCTCCAGACACAGGTGCTGTGGGAATCAAGTCTGAAGATGTTTTAAACACAGATGTAGGCAACAGAGTTATTTCCAAGTTAAGGGCTTTAGGGCATGAAGTCATACCCTGTAAACCAGACCGGTCTACTTCCGTAACCAATTCATTATTCCAAAGAATTAATACGGCAAATACTAACAGAGTTGAGGTTTTTGTCTCAATCCATTTTAACGCTTTTAATGGACGGGCTAACGGGACCGAAGTATTTGCAGCTAGTGATGCCGGCAGAAGAATTGCTCAACCAGTGTTAAATGAAATCGTCAAATTAGGATTTTTTAATCGTGGGGTTAAAAGTGGTTCCCACCTATATGTCTTGAGAAATACAAGAATGCCTGCGATTCTTGTAGAATGCTGCTTCATCGATTCACCACGAGATATGAATATCTTTGATGCGGAAGCAACTGCTAATGCCATTGTCCAAGGCTTAACTGGTCAAGTCCCTCGCACTCCGGTTAATGCTGTCCCAGATGAAGAATTGAATACAGATACTACAGTCATCAGACTGCAAAGAGCCTTAAATCGATTACAAATCAACGATGCAAATGGTCGGCGCTTGGTAGAAGATAATATCACCGGACCAGCAACTAGGTCTGCAACAGTAAATTTCCAGAACATTGTGGGACTAGCACCGACGGGAATTGCAGACACAAATACCTGGGATGCAATTAATCTGATTTTAGCTAAACGAATAGTCAGACCCAATCACGCTGGCGGCCCAGTGGTGAGATACATCCAATTCCGTGTAGGTGCTGGTGTGGATGGTATATACGGTCCCCAGACAGGTGCAGCGATTAGGACATATCAACGGCAAAATGGTTTACTGGCCGATGGTATTGTGGGCCCAATGACCTGGCAAAAATTAATTGGTTAGGTGACATACTCCTACACTTCTGCTTCGCAGTAAGTGTAGGCTTCCAAGACAATCCGGCTACTGCTTAGGAGGCTCTTGGCTTTAAGAACGGAATGCCCTACCGCCCTATTTTTTATATTGATTGCTGCATTGTGATCACGGTCAAGACTACACCCACAATGAGGGCAATCATGCCAACGCTCATGCAACTTTTTGGGAACTTTCGCACCGCAATTAGAACATTCTTGACTTGTTCCAGATGCTTTGACTGGGATTACCAACAAACCAGCGTTCTCGGCTTTATTTGTCAGTATTGATAAGAATTTGCCCCAACCTGCATCATGTACAGATTTTGAAAGTCTAGACCTTGAGAGTCCCTTAATGTTTAAATCCTCATGTGCAATTACATCATATTTTTGCAGTAAGTGATTAGCAGTTTTAAAATGGAAATCTTTGCGTTTATCAGCAACTTTTTTGTGTTGCTTTCCCAGTTGCTTAACAGCTTTTGTTCTGCGATTACTACCCTTCTTACGTCGTGAAACACGCTTTTGGATAATTCTTAATCGTTTTTGAGCTTTGCGATAGTGCTGAGGGATAGCTACTGTTTCACCATCAGCAGTTGTCAAAAACTCCTTGAGTCCCATGTCAATACCAGTTATTGATTCTGGATTAATATCTGGTTTGATTTCTGGAACTGTAGAATCTTCTAGGCTGAGAGTTAAGTAATAACCATCAGCTTTTTTAGTGA
>PWQB01000733.1 GCA_003556955.1 Nostocaceae cyanobacterium CSSed10_463m | reverse complement strand
CCAAGGTATCAATATTTCGTAGGGGGGTTGATTGCAAACTAAGGGAAACACTAAAGCACTATGCATCAGTGCCAAAAATGTCATTACTAAGTTAACATAACCTGCTGGTCTTGAGCCTGTTCTGCGAATAATACCGGGTGACCAAGGAATTGCTAATAGTCCACCTATTAAAGCATATACAGGCACTAGCCAAACAGTCTCTATGAGAAACTGAGCCATAAAATTAACCTCTCTCTACATAGCAGAAATTAGCCATTCCGGGAACCGTTCATCTGGCTCTCAGCTAGCTAATTATTTGTCAATAATCAAAATTTATTTTGCTTAATATTTTTTTAGCTTAACCTCATTTTTCCCAAAAAGGTATTGTTTAACAAGATCAATCGATGATGTTTACTCTAATTTATTCTTATATAATCAATTGTTAAGATTTAAGCCATAGATTCAAATCTATGCTAGATGTCAGCCAGGGAATGGTGGTTTTAGTAAAAATTAAGTAATTAACTATACTTTAAATAGGGGCGGGCAAGATGCCCTGTTTCCAGTCAAAAGTCAAAAGTCTTAAATTTATTAGTCGAGGATGGCGGGCAAGATGCCCACCCCACAAGAGTTTTACAATTGCAAATTACTATTTCCTAGCCTGTGAGTTACTAATTCCGCCCCTAACTCTATGGCGGCTTTCATACTGGTAGCATCCGCAATTCCTTTACCAGCAATGTCAAATGCTGTACCGTGGTCTGGTGAAGTCCGCACAAATGGTAAACCAATGGAAGTGTTAACGGCGCGGTCAAAAGCCATTAACTTGACGGGAATTAAGCCTTGGTCGTGGTACAGTGCTAAATAAGCATCGGCAGGATTGTCAACAGTGGAATTACCATACCAAGCTTGACCCGGTTTCACCCAGATGGTATCTGGGGGGATGGGACCATCTAACTGGAAATGGGGGCGCTTTTGTCTTTCTTGTTCTAACCAGGGAATTAACCAATCTTGTTCTTCGGTTCCCAGTTGTCCCTGTTCGCCACTGTGGGGATTTAAACCTGCGATCGCAATTTGCCCATTTTTTAAACCAAAGTCTGCGGCTAAACACTCCACCAACAAATCTAATTTTTTCGTTAATAACTGTGGTGTTAATGTATCTGCCACTTGACAAAGGGGAATATGTGTGGTAGCAAGTAAAGTCCGGAGTGTCCAACCAGTATAAGGCGATCGCGCCACAAATAACATCCCGAAGCGGTCAACACCAGATTTTTCGGCTAAAAGTTCCGTTTGCCCTGGGTAATTGTAACCTGCCAACTTCCAAGCAGATTTAGCAATGGGGGCTGTGACAATACCATCAAACTTACCGGACAGTGTACAGGCGATCGCATACTCCATATAAGCAAAACTCGCCGCACCGCTAGCAGCATTACCCGTACCCATAATAATATTGTCGGCAATTTCACTATCTAATGGCACATCTATAATCTGTAACTGATCTGGATTTGCTAAAACTTGGGAATTAATCTGTTCATAACCCTCCACCAGCAAATCTCTACTACCTACCACCGTCAGGTCACAGTTTTGACTCATGGCTGGATCTGCCAAAGCCTTTAAAATTACCTCTGGGCCAATTCCGGCCGGATCTCCCAGTGTCAGCGCCAACCGTGGGCGATTTCCTTGGGGGACATATACAGTATTAGCTTGATTGCTGTGATACATAATAATTATTTAATAATTAGTAGTTAAGCGACTTCCATCACCCAAAATTAGAGATTGGTCATAAAACTGGTTTAGAATTATTTACACAGGTCTAATCAAACAGTAGTCTTTGTAGGACTTTTGGTAGAGCTAGTTTACCTGCCAGGTTTAATTCTCATCAACCATTTGTAAAGGAGTATCACACCAATGGGCGGCGAAATTCTTAATGCAGCTTTATTGTCTTTCAGTTTAATCTTTGTAGGTTGGGCTTTAGGTGCTTTGTTACTGAAAATTCAAGGCGCAGAGGAATAATCCTCAAAGAAGAAGCAGGGGAGCAGGGAGCAGGCTTGCCCTGAGCGCAGTCGAAGGGGAGCGGGGGGGAGTGAGAAAATACTTTAAACTTCCGGCGGTTACTTACAGCTATTTTCAGGTAAATAGACCACGCGGTAGGGGCGCAAGTAGGGGCGCAAGGCCTTGCGCCCCTACAACAGATGTGGTTCAAATACATGAAAACTGCTATAACAACTGTTCCTCTTCTCCCCTGCACCCCTGTCTCTTCTCCTTGCCCTTCTGTGTCAATAAAGTTTATTAAAATAATGTAAACTTTTGTTTAGAGAGCTAATTCTGTTAAGATTCATTACATAAAAGTTAAAAATTTATTACTACCCTCATGACTTTATTAATTGTCGGTGCTACTGGCACCTTAGGAAGACAAGTGGCTCGTCGTGCTATCGATGAGGGGCATAAAGTACGCTGTCTGGTGCGGAGTCCCAAAAGAGCAGCATTTCTCAAAGAATGGGGTGCGGAATTAGTGCGCGGAGATTTGTGTAACCCCGAAAGCCTCACAGCAGCACTGTCAGGTGTCACCGCAGTTATTGATGCTGCTACATCTCGCGCTACAGATTCATTGACTATTAAACAGGTGGATTGGGATGGACAGGTAGCATTAATTCAAGCTGCCAAAGCTGCGGGTGTAGAACGTTTTATATTCTTTTCTATTCTTGATGCCGATAAGTATCCAGAAGTGCCGTTGATGGAAATTAAGCGGTGTACAGAAGTATTTTTAGCTGAATCTGGGATAAATTACACAATTTTACGCTTGGCTGGCTTTATGCAAGGCTTAATCGGTCAATATGGCATTCCGATTTTGGAAAATCAACCGGTGTGGGTAACTGGTAATTCCTCACCAGTAGCTTATATGGACACTCAAGATATAGCTAAATTTGCAATTCGCAGTTTGAGTGTGCCAGAAACACAAAATCAAGCTTTTCCTGTAGTGGGGACTCGCCCTTGGAGTGCTGAGGAAATAATTAGTCTGTGTGAGCGTTTGTCTGGTAAAGAGGCGAGAATCACACGAATGCCAATTAACCTGCTACGTACTGTGCGCCGTGTAATTCGCTTTTTTCAGTGGGGGTGGAACGTTGCAGACAGATTGGAATTTACAGAAGTCTTAGCCAGTGGTAAAGCGTTAAATGCCCCAATGGATGAAGTATATCAAGTTTTTGGGTTAGACCAAGGAGAAACCACTACTCTCGAAAGCTATTTGCAAGAGTATTTCAGTCGGATTATGAAGAAGCTCAAAGAGCTAGACTACGAGAAAACTAAATCTAGAAAGAAAAAAGAGAAGCCTAAAAAAACTCCATTTAAACAATCTTCTAAGGTTAATAGTCAATAAAATTATTAGTCATTAGTCATTAGTCATTAGCCCTTCGGCTACGCTCAGGGTAAATCATTGGGAAGTTACCGTCTACTCCCCCCTGCTCCCTGCCCCCTGCCCCTCACAAGGGTAGGTTTTTAATGTTATCTGTGAAGGCAAGACTTGGAAGACAAGGAGGGAAAGTAGACAAGGTAGATTTTATACGGGCGATAGTCTTTT
>PWQB01000097.1 GCA_003556955.1 Nostocaceae cyanobacterium CSSed10_463m | reverse complement strand
TGGTGCTTACCAAGACCTAGATTTCGTATCTTACGACGTATTAGGTGACGTTGTATGTGGTGGTTTTGCTATGCCTATCCGTGAAGATTAAGCTGTGATTTCTAGGGTTTTTGATATTCAATTGATTTGAATTTTTTATTTTTTTTGCCCTATTTTTTCCCTGGAAAAATTTGCTGCAATAGGCAGTTTGTTTGATTTATATTCTATTATTTACCCTATTTTGTCCCTGGTGTCAATGGTGATACATGATTTTTGATAAATTGGTTACTGATTTATGCTATTGTTTTAAACAAAAAATATGAATAGCAAAAATAATCATGTATAATAATTATTGTATTTTTTATTATACACTTACACATAAATGGAAGATACACGCAATAAAATTATAACTTTTGTCGAATATGCTCGGACTTTAAAAGGAGATGAAAAAGGGGAAGCACAAGTTTTTTGCGATCGCCTTTTTCAAGCATTTAATCACGAAGGCTATAAAGAAGCAGGAGCAGAACTAGAATATAGGGTAAAAGTTAAAGGCAAATCTACTAAATTTGCTGATTTACTTTGGCGACCTCGGTTACTACTAGAAATGAAAAAACGAGGTGAAAAGCTAGAAAAGCACTACCAGCAAGTATTTGAATATTGGTTAGAATTAGTTCCCTATCGTCCAAAGTATGTAATTTTATGCAACTTTGATGAATTTTGGATTTATGACTTTGATATACAACTGCAAGAACCTTTAGATAAATTAACATTGGAGGATTTACCGAATCGGTATACTGTCTTAAATTTCCTATTTCCTGAAAATCGTAAACCGCTATTTAATAACAATTTAGTTGATGTTACAAGGCAAGCAGCAGATAAAGTTGCCCAAGTTTTTAATCGGTTAATTGAAAGAGGAGAACAAGAAGAAATTGCCCAAAAATTTATTCTTCAGTGTGTAGTTTCCTTATTCGCAGAAGATATTGATTTATTACCCAGAGGATTATTTAGTGAATTTTTAGATGATTGTCGTTCTAATCGAATTAGTTCCTACGATTTAATTGGCGGACTTTTTAATCAGATGGGAAGTGATCGCCCTGCCCCTCAAGAGAGCCGTTATCGAGATGTTCCCTATTTTAATGCTGGTTTGTTCTCTAAAGTTGAACCAATTTCACTAACTAGAAGTGAAATTGATTTGTTAGCATCAGCAGCATCAGAAAGATGGTCAAAAGTAGAACCGGCTATTTTTGGGACATTATTTGAATCTAGCATGGGTAAAGAAGAGCGTCATGCTTTAGGCGCACATTACACCAGCCCAGCAGACATTCAAAAAGTAATTTTACCTACCATTGTCAGACCTTGGCAACAACGCATTGATGCTGCTAATAAACTCAGCGAATTACTAGCACTCAGACAAGAATTAATTAATTTTACTGTTCTTGATCCTGCCTGTGGAAGTGGTAATTTTCTTTATGTTGCATACAGAGAAATTAAGAGACTAGAAGCAAACTTATTAAACAAGATTCATGAAAATTTCAGTTTGCGTTCTACATCTAGTATAGGTACAATCTCCTTAGTAAAAACAACACAATTTTATGGATTAGATATTAAACCCTTTGCTGTAGAACTAGCAAAAGTTACACTCATGATTGCCAAAAAATTAGCATTAGATGAAGAAAATCAGTTACTTCATGTAGCACAAATGAGTTTACCTCTAGAACTAGATCGCGCCCTTCCTCTTGATAATTTAAATCAGAATATTTACTGTGATGATGCTTTGTTTTGTGACTGGGTGAAAGCAGATGTAATTATTGGCAATCCCCCTTATCAATCAAAAAATAAAATGCAACAGGAATATGGAGTAACCTATGTCAGTCAAGTAAGAGAAAAATATAAAGAAGTACCTGGAAGAGCAGATTATTGTGTTTACTGGTTTCGTCGGACTCATGATGCTTTAAAAGATGGTGGACGTGCTGGACTGGTTGGTACAAATACCATTCGTCAAAACTACTCCCGTGAAGGAGGGTTAGATTATATAGTCAATAACGGTGGAACAATTACCGAAGCAGTTTCTACTCAAGTTTGGTCTGGTAGCGCAGTTGTTCATGTTTCTATTGTTAATTGGATAAAAGGTGAAGAATTAGGTGGAAAGAAATTATATACCCAACTTGGAGATGCTAAAGATAGCCCCTGGGAAATTGTAGAAGTTGAGCAAATTAACTCTTCTTTATCGGTAAAACTTGATGTTAGTCAAGCGAAAAAACTGGCAATTAATATCAACTCAGGAGCTTGTTATCAAGGGCAAACTCATGGACATGAAGGATTTTTATTAACTGCTCAAGAAGCTGCTATCATGATTCGACAATCAAAGAATAATGCAGAAGTAATATTTCCTTACTTAATTGCTGATGAATTAATTGGTGGAAAACCTCCTATTCCTCAAAGATATGTCATAGACTTTCATCCTCGTGATCTCATCACTTCTAAGAAATATTCTGCACTCTTTACAAGAGTTGAAGCAATAGTACTACCAACCCGCAAAAATGCTGCTAAAAAAGAACAAAAGCGGAATGAGGAACTATTACAAAAAAGTCCCAAATCTAAAGTCAATAGACATCATCAAAATTTTCTCAGCAAATGGTGGCTACTTTCCTATCCTCGTGCAGAACTAATTGAAAAAATTAAAAATCTTCCAAGATTTATTTGTTGTGGACAAGTCACTAAACGCCCAATTTTTGAGTTTATTTCTTCTTCAATACGTCCCAATGCAGCGTTAATAGTATTTCCATTATCAGATGATTATTCTTTTGGAATTTTACAATCTGATATTCATTGGGAGTGGTTTACTACTCGTTGTTCCACTCTCACTGCAAGGTTTAGATATACATCTGATACTGTTTTTGATACTTTTCCTTTTCCCCAAAATCCAAAATTATCACAGGTAAGAAAAGTAGCATTAGCAGCAGTTAAATTACGACAGTTAAGACAACAAATTATGACAGACAATAAATTTAGTTTACGCGAACTTTATCGAACTCTAGAATTACCAGGAAAAAACCGTCTCCGCACAGCACATGAAGAACTCGATAGAGCAGTACGCGAGGCTTATAGCATGAAACAGAAAGAAGATCCATTACAGTTTTTACTAAAGTTAAATTTTGCAGTTGCAGACAGAGAAGTAAAAAATTTACCTGTAATAGCTCCTGGTTTACCTCCGTGTGTAACTAATCCTAGTGAGTTTATTACAGACGATTGTGTAAGAATGTCAGATTAAAATCTAACATATTGGATCAACTTGTTCTACATCTCGAACATAGCTAGATCCTTCATTCAAAATCCAGAGCTTTGCAGGATCATTATCCGGTGCAACGCAGATTTCCAGAACCACACCACTAGGAATAATAACTTGATCATAAAGTTCAAACAGTAGATGAACCTGATTAATCTTAGTAAGTACAATTAATGGCGAAGAATTTACAACCCATTGTCTACTCACGCTCTAATTCCTCGGCTAATTCTTCGGAAGTTACTTGAAAAGGTCAAACAT
>PWQB01000773.1 GCA_003556955.1 Nostocaceae cyanobacterium CSSed10_463m | reverse complement strand
AGTATAGAATTTATTGGATTTATTACGCTTGTACTCAAATTTTCAAACCCTAACTGTGTGGGCTTTACAAGAATTAAATATTTATTTTTTGGGTAGGGGTTCTAGTATTTTTCCGTTGGGGTACGAGTATTTATGAATAGGGGTACAAGATTTCTTGGTACTCAGGCATAACCCAGTTATATCAAGGGTTTGCATTGGTTTTATCTGGATTTTTAGGTACACGAATCTGTACTCAACTAAGCATTAAATCCCATTGAAAACCACAAAAACTAGGGAATTAAGCGGTGAAAAAGTCGGACAGGTTGATGCTTGACTAATTCACAATCACGGGGACTTCCATTCTGTATCTAACATAGCATTTTTTTCGAGATAAAAATGCAATTCATCTTTTTTTAACTTTTGCCGAGAATTTAAGAATTAATCATTAAGCAATTAGCTGAACACCAAAATAACAGGATCTCTCTTAATATCCATCATACATCTATTGAGAATTTATGTCTACAAGGGCAAAATGTGAATTATTACTTACTGGATTGACTCGTTAACTGCGAATAGATTGGGAATTTCGCAAAGTTAAAATTGAGAAGTCGAAGGAATCTGATTATGTATCTAACCTAGCATTTTTTTGAGCGAATAAATGCGTTTTATATTTATTTTATTTTTTGGGGATAAAATTACCTATTAATTAATCCAGTCGGGGGCTAATTTGATAATTCTGCCCAAAGATACTTTCCTGGGGTTCTGTAAACTGAGTTAATAGTTCACAATCAGCTATTTAGTTCAACCCGGTGGCAGGAGAAAAGCATGAAAGCAGTAGTTATCCGTCGGTATGGGTCTGCTGAGGTGTTGCAGTCCGAAGACGTGGCACAGCCGCAAATCAAGCCGAATCAGTTGCTTGTCAGGGTTCACGCCAGTAGTGTTAATCCCATTGACTGGAAAATCCGCCAGGGTATGCTCAGTTTACTCACAGGCAATAATTTTCCCTTAATTTTGGGGTTTGATGTCGCTGGGGAAGTGGTAGAAGTTGGTTCCCAGGTGACACGCTTTCAGCCAGGAGATGCTGTTTATGGTTGTACTGGCTTTCCTGGTGGCGCTGATGCGGAATTTGCAGCTGTACCAGAAAATTTAATTGCTCCCAAACCGACGAATTTGAGTTATGAGGAAGCGGCTACTGTGCCTTTAGCGGCGTTGACGGCTCTCCAAGCGCTGCGCGACCAAGGAAATATTAAATCGGGTCAAACTGTGCTAATTAATGGCGCTTCGGGTGGGGTAGGTATGTTTGCGGTGCAGATTGCTAAGGCTTTGGGGACTGAGGTAATTGGTGTTTGTAGTACAAGAAATTTGGAGTTTGTGAAATCTTTGGGGGCAGATAGAGTAATTGATTATACTCAAGAAGATTTTACAGCAGAAGGTAGGCAGTACGATATTATATTTGATGCTGTGGGCAAGCGATCGCTCTCTAATTGCAAACGAGTCCTCACACCTAACGGGATTTATATTTCCACTCTACCCACACCAGAAGTTTTAATCGACAGTGTATTAACAGCTTTCCTTCCTGGTCAAAAGGCCAAGTTTGTGATTGAAAGTCCGAACACTCAAGACTTGGTTTACCTCAAAGAATTGATAGAAGCGGGTAAAATGCGAACCGTCATTGACCGGAGTTTTCCGTTAGCTGAACTGGCTGCGGCTCATAGTTATAGTGAAAGTGAACGAACTGTGGGGAAAATTGCGATCGCGATCGCTAGTACAGAACAGTGTCAATAGAATTTTTGACTTTCGCATTAATTACACCAATCATTTTCCCGTTTCCCGATATATAGCAATCCTAAATCAGTCATGAACCTCTTTACTTCTTTTCTTGGCGACCTTGGCGACTTGGCGGTTCGATAAATTCATAAATCAAATAGGATGGCTATACATAAATGTTTTGCATATTTTTTTTCATTTACACATATATACATTTGAGATGTAAACTACTTTTTATACTCCATACTAAGGAGACAATCATGATATGTCCCAAAATTTCATCTGTGGGTAATATAGTCAGTGCGACTATTGTTACCCTGGGTTTTCTGGTAACTGGTCATTCAGCCTTTGCTTGCCTTCAAACACCCTCTAATCTGGGATTAGGCAACTGCAAACCCACCAACATTAGCCAGTTAAAATCATTAACTCTGTTCACAGACATTAGTGGTGTTCATGGCGAAAAAGAGATCGAGCAATTAGCAGAACTAGGAGTAATCGCAACCACTTCTGACGAGTTCCAACCCTTAGCACCCATTACCCGTGGTGAGTTTATTGCTTGGTTAGTAAAAACTTACAATGAATTACATCGAGATCCAATTCGTCTACCTCAAGGCGTGACACCAGCTTTTCCCGATGTACCTGCGTCTCATCCCCACTTCACTTTTATTCAAGCCATTCATGATGCTGGGTATTTAACTGGTTTTGAAGATGGTAGTTTAAGACCTGATGAAGTTTTGACTAGAGAACAAATGATTGTTCTCAAAACCTCTTTAGATTCTAATGTTAGGTCAACTGCAATTACAACGCCGGAATACCTTCGGAATGCTCTGCGTCGTAGATTTAACGATGCTGACCAAATCGGTGAAAAGTATCGCTTGCATATTTTGTTTGATGCAGCAAATGGTGCTAGTAACTTTAACTTTGCCCGTGTTTATGGTAAAACGCAAATTTTTGCTCCGCAAAAACCAGTCACACGAGCTGAAGCCGTGATTGTGCTTTCTCGGTTCCGCAAAGGTGGAACAGTAGAACGGAAATTGCAAATTAGAAACAGGAGACGATAGGGAAACACACTTTTATCACAGCGATCGCTTTAATCTTGATGCAGCCAAGTCTGAATTTCATTAACTAACCAACCACATTCTTCTTCATTTAAGCGCCAATTTAAACGAATGCGATCGCGACTTGTACGGATAACTACTTGCCAGTTGTTAGCTGCGGTAGAATATAATTGATTCCAGGAATTTTGATTTTGTTCACATACATAGATAGAGCGAATATTTTCAATTAAGTCAGAGTTTGACTCAAATCTCCCCCACCAGTGGTTCTTAAATACAAAAGATTTCTCTTTGGCATCAAACCGGAGATAACCACCATAATTATCTTTTTTAATCGCATTAGCATCTCTAGTCATAATTTTTTTAATTAACGCATCAATTTCTTTGTTAGTTGAATCATCTAATATCTTCCATCTAAATATTGCCCAAAATAACAAACTGAATCCAGCGATACCCAATAATTCTAATCCCCCAACTAAAAACAAAAATACTGGTATGAATATAAGTATTTTTTTAAAGTCTGTTGTTTCTTTATATCTATAAATGACTAATTCTCTTGGGGATTTTTTAGTAACTACCAGAAAAGGTCTGACAAAGTATTTAGATGGATTATTTGGGGAATAAAAGGTTTCATTATAATTAGATTGTAATTTCGTAACCAGGAAGTCAAGAGCCGAATTATTTTTTGGCAAAGATGTCTGACTATCACTAGATAGTAGTTTGAGAGCAAGTAACTCTAAAGCTTCCTGAGCGGTGGTGAATCTT
>PWQB01000548.1 GCA_003556955.1 Nostocaceae cyanobacterium CSSed10_463m | reverse complement strand
TCTATTTTTCGTACCTTCAACAGTTGTAACAGAGCTACAATATACAGCCATTAACATTATTAATCAACCTTTAACTACGCTCCGTGAATTGGGGCAACATTTTTTTATTGTCAATTTCGTCACCGCCTCACCTTTGCCACCACCGGAGGAAATGCTCAATCCCTGGCCAATTATCGGATTTTTTGAGCGTCCTCTGAATTACAATTTTGTGGGGTTAGCAGGCATTATTCTTTGGCTGTCTATTTTTATTTCAGGCCTATTCAAGAACATACAAACAATTCATCAGAACAGGCCTATGTTATATGGGCTTTTTCTATGCATTCTATTTAACATCGCACTTCATTCGGTATTTGGTGTGAATGAAATGTTTCTCTATACCTGTCACTTTACTTTTTTGGTTCTAGCAATTGTCACAAACCTTTCATTAATGAAAAATAGGTATTACAAAGCTGGTTTAGTAGCTTTAATTGTTTTGATGGGAACAAATAATTTATGGGTAATCAAGCAAATTATTGAAGCAGCCTCTACCCTCAGCAATAACACCCTTTGAAAAAGAGGTAGGGAGCAGGGGAGCAGGGGGAAAGAAACTTACTCAGCACTCGGTGTACGGGCGGGTTCACTAAAGATTTCGATGAACCACAGACTGACTGCTTAAACCCGCCCCTACCCACTCAGCACTCAGCACTCAGCACTTTACCGTACAACCCCTGAACCCATTGCCATTCTTGCGTTAAACCCTCTCTCAAAGTAACTTGGGGCTGATATCCTAAAATTTGCCTTGCTTTCGAGACATCAGCAGCAGTATGACGCGCGTCTCCCATCGCTTTTTCGATGTAATTCTTTTTAATCGGTTTGCCAACTATTTCTGCCATAGTATCCAAAACATCTGCTAAAACTACCCGACTACCACCACCAACATTGAATATTTCACCCATCGCCTCTGGTACAGTGGCAGCAGCTAAATTGGCAGCTATGGCATCACTGACAAAAGTAAAATCTCGTGTTTGCTGTCCATCTCCGTAAATAGGAATTGCTTCATCCTGCAAAATAGACTTGAAAAACTTATGAAAAGCCATATCTGGCCGCTGTCTAGGGCCATAAACTGTAAAGTAGCGTAATGCCACAATCGGGACACCAAAGTTTTTGTGATATAGTCTGCACAAACGTTCTGCTGCTAGTTTAGTAATTCCGTAAGGAGAAACAGGTTGAGGCGGAATATTTTCATCGGTGGGTAAGGTTTCCGCATCACCATATACACTTGAAGTAGAGGCAAATACTAATCTTTGCAGATGTTGAGCATCCTTTGCCGCTTCTAATAAAACTTGGGTAGCACTAATATTTCGTTCTGTATAATTACGGAAACCTTCACCCCAACTAGCCCTGACTCCAGCTTGTGCGGCTTGATGGTATACAACCTCAACATTTTCTAGCAGCGTTGACCAATCTAAAGACTGAATATCTCCTTTAATTAAAGTAAAATTAGGTGCATCATGTAAATGAGCAATATTTTTATGCTTTAACATCGGATCATAGTAATCATTAAACTGATCAATACCGATTACTTCTTGTCCTTGTTGCAATAATGCATCCACCAGGTGAGAACCAATAAAGCCAGCCGCCCCAGTTACAATACTTTTAGTCATGTGTTTTAATTTATTAATTATTTATAGGTTAATACATACAAACATGAACGTCATTAGCCGAAAACCCTTGTAGAGACGTTCCGGCGGAACGTCTCTACTTCATATTAATTTAGTATTAATTTTTCTTTCAGCCTAAAAATTAATGATAAATATTACACCTTATATATACCAATAAAATAAGTATAGCCTGGATAGAGTTGAATCAAAGACTTGCATAAGCACAATAATTGATGAAAAGATTGATCCAGGAGTTCCCCACTAGGGTGTTCTCGTTTCATAAGGGACGCACGAGGAAATAAGTGAAAGTTTTAGTTGTCGGTAATGGTGGGCGCGAACACGCTCTAGCTTGGAAACTGTTGCAATCTCCGCAAGTTGAGCAAGTTGTCTGTGTGCCTGGGAACGGGGGTACAGCCAGCCTGGAACGTTGTCAAAATTTGCCTTTGGCTGGAGATGATTTTGAGGGAATGAGCCAATATGCTCTGGAAAATGGGATTTCTTTGGTGGTAGTAGGGCCAGAAGTACCCCTAGCAATGGGAATCACAGACTACCTCCAAAGTCAAGGATTAATGGTGTTTGGACCTGTAAAAGCCGGAGCGCAAATAGAAGCAAGTAAGGCTTGGGCAAAAGCTTTAATGGAGGAGGCGGGCATTCCTACAGCTAAGGCTTCGGTATTTACGGAGGCTACAGCAGCTAAAGCATACGTAAAAACCCAGGGAGTTCCCATAGTTGTCAAAGCCGACGGTTTAGCTGCCGGTAAGGGTGTGATTGTTGCTGGAACAATGGAACAGGCTGAAAATGCCATTGATACTATTTTTCAGGGACAGTTTGGTAGTGCCGGAAATTTTGTAGTTATTGAAGAATGTTTGATTGGGCAGGAGGTATCAGTGTTAGCCCTGACTGATGGGTTAACTATTCGCCCTTTGTTACCAGCGCAAGATCATAAACGGATTGGTGAGGGCGATACAGGGGAAAATACTGGGGGAATGGGAGCTTATGCCCCTGCACCTATTGCTACACCAGAGTTAATGGCACGCATTCAAACAGAAGTATTAGAAAGAGCGATCGCCTGTTTAAGATCCAGAGGCATTGACTACCGAGGTGTACTGTATGCTGGATTAATGATTGCCCCCGATGGCGACTTGAAAGTTTTAGAATTTAACTGTCGCTTCGGTGATCCTGAAACTCAGGTAATTTTGCCCCTGTTAGACACACCCCTAGAAGAATTTATTTTAGCCTGTGTCCAGCAGCGTTTAGGCGAAATGCCCCCCATAGCTTGGAAACAGGGCGCAGCAGCCACGGTTGTAGCTGCTTCGGGTGGTTATCCTGGGGAATACGCCAAAGGCAAAGTTATTACTGGCATTAAAGAAGCAGAAACCGCAGGAGTAACTGTATTTCATGCAGGGACAAAATTAAACCAGCAACAACAAATAGTCACAGATGGGGGTCGAGTATTAAATGTCACGGCTATCGGCAAAGACTTTCAGCAAGCGATCGCTCAAGCATACACTGGGATTAAATCGTTAGAATTTGAGGGGATGTATTACCGAAAAGATATCGGTCATCGAGTCCTGAAGTAGAAACTCTACTGGCTACCTGCTTTTGGCAGCGCTACCCTATGCCTTAACTGCGGCGTAGCCATTGCACTTAATCACGAAGACCACAGTATGATTAAGATGTAGTAGACATATATCCCAAAAAATCAAAGAGGCACAGCGATTCACCTCATCTGCTGGAATCGCAGCCAAAACTGACCTGAAAAATCCCTACCTCATCCGCACCTTCAATTAACTTTATTTAACTGTTAATTTTTTAGTTGTTGGGTTAAATCACCAAAACTACTAACAACTTTGCTAAAAATGCTGGCTCCCTTAAAACCAATCCGAGAAGCGTTCGCCAATGGCGTGTCCAAGACACTCACTAACTGGTGG
>PWQB01000735.1 GCA_003556955.1 Nostocaceae cyanobacterium CSSed10_463m | reverse complement strand
TTTTTAATAATTAATTTTTGCGCTCTTGGTGGGTACTCTAAGTTATAGGGTTCAAAAAGAGTACAGAGTTGCTACTTATGTATAAACAGCATAACATTCGTCAGTGGTTTGGCTGGTTTTACTCGGTGATCAATTGGCGACGGCCACATCTAGGACTTCTCTGTGCTGCATCTACCTTTTTGGTGTTGGCTGTACCGACAATGATAGAATTACCAGGAAGTAAGTTGCTGGCACAAAAATCAGTTTCTCAGGATTTGGCAGCAGCTAGCCTTTACCAACAAGGAGTCACACGCTATCAACGTAATGACTTAGAGGCGGCAGAATCTGCCTTTCGTCTAGCCTTAGAGCGAGATTCTAACCTGGCTATGGCACGGAAGTATCTGGGTAATATTATGCTGATGCAAAATCGCCTGGATATAGCAGTGCAAGAATATGGAGAGGCACTGAGAATTAATCCTAATCTGGGTGAAGTCTACTATAACCTGGGGTTAGCATTGCACCGACAAGGACAAAAAGAAGCCGCAATTACTGCTTATAGACAAGCTTTGGTCATCGACCCCACAAGGTCAGAAACGCATTATAATTTGGGGTTAGCATTGTATGAAACAGGACAAGTAGAGGAAGCGATCGCTGCTTATCAGGAAGCAATTAATTTAGATAGCAGCAATGCCAAGGCTTATTTTAACTTAGCGATCGCCCAGCAAAGACAAGGACAAATAGAATCTGCGATCGCTTCCTATCGGCAAGCAGTAGCACTTGATCCTCAAAATGCCAGAGCTTTCAATAACATAGGTAGTCTGAAGGAAATTCAAGGTCAAACCTCAGAAGCTATTGAGGTTTTTCGCCAAGCTATTCGCCTCAACCGTCAGAACCCTCAAGCTTACTTTAACCTGGGAGTTATTTTATACAATCAGGGTGAGGTTCATCAAGCCAACAGATTGTTAAAACAAGCCCACACAGCATCTCAGGAGCAAGGTAACCTTGAGCAATCCCAAAAAGTTGAGCAATTAATGCAGCAAATTGCCCAAGTGATAGACCAGCAAACTCAGGCGACTCAAACAGCTACTGCTACTGAAAATGCAAGTACTACAGGCAATATACTGATTCAGAGACTTCCTCCCGGTTATGTGCCAGTTTATATTGACGAATGGCCTACCTCCACAAGTCCCGCACAGTAGTCCAGTAGGGTGTGTTGTCGCCCAGCGCAACGCACCATGCTCATAACTAAAGACTTTTCATTATGTTTAACAAAATTTTAGTCGCACTGAATACCAATGCAATTGGTAAACAAATTTTTGAACACGCCTTAAATTTAGCAACAGCCAGCAATGCCGAATTGTTGTTGTTACACGTCATCTCACCTTCTGATGATGCTTATCTCGATGCTTCCATAATGGAAACATACAGTGTTTATGACAATGTGGAATATTATGTAAATAAATGGGAAAGTTTAAAACGAGAAGGAATTGAATTTTTAACACTGCTCAATAATCAAGCGATCGCCAAGGGGATAGCATCTGGTTTTACCCAAAAAATAGGTGAACCAAGCCGCACTATTTGTGAAGTAGCCCGTAGTTCTCAGGCAGATTTAATTGTTTTAAGCCGTAGGGGACTCAGTGGCATCAATGAATTTTTCTTAGGTAGTGTCAGCAATTATGTATTACACCATGCACCCTGTTCTGTATTGACAGTCCAAGGTGTAAGAGCTAATTTGTGAACTACTCCAACTAAGCTGACGCTATAGTTGGAGCTTCTGTACTCACGGGGGAGTGCCGCAACTTGGACTTTCGCCCTAGTTTTGGTCTTACCTCCCCTCCTACAGCAGAGACGGCTGAACCTTCCGCCTTTAGCATTCTGATTCCTTCTGCTCTAATATTTATCGCTGCGTTTGAGTCCCTATCGTGATGAGTGCCACAGTGAGGACAAGTCCATTCCCTCACATCTAACGTCATCTCACTCACTTGATAAAAACAATTAGAACAGAGTTTAGAACTGGGAAACCATCTATCAATTTCTACTAACTTCCCACCTTTGCACTCTAGCTTATAGGCTAAAAAGTTAGTGAATGTTCCCCACCCACAATCAGATATTGCTTTCGCCAATTTGTGATTACGAACCATGCCCTTGACATGAAGATTCTCCACTATGACAGCTTGGCTATCGCTGACCAATTTGTAACTAAGTTTATGTAGAAAATCTTGCCGTGAGTTACTAACCCGTTCGTACACTTTGGCAACAACTTTACGATATTTATTTCTAGAATTACTACCTTGGACTTTACGTGCTAATTTTTTCTGTTTCCGCTTCAGGTTTTGCTCATGTTTAGCAATATGCTTAGGATTATCATATTTAGAAACTTTTTCGCCATCAGTTACAACAGCAAAATGTTTTATGCCTAAATCGACACCATAAATCTTTGCTTCTGCAATAGTTGGGTGTTCACCTTCTATTTCTGTCAGAATAGATGCGAAGTATTTTCCTGAAGGAGTTTTACTAACAGTGACAGTTTTTATTTTCCCCTCAATCGGTCTGTGAATTTTGGCTTTGACTGTCCCAATATTGCCGGGAAGTTTTACATTGCCATCAACAATCTTGACGTTTTGAGGGTACTGAATTGACTGTTTACCATGTTTGGATTTGAACTTAGGGAACCCAGCACGTTTTTCAAAAAAGTTTTTGTATGCAGTTGTTAGATTGAGAGTTGTAGCTTGTAAAACTTGGCTATAACAATCAGCTAACCACTTTGTATTTTCTGCTTTTTTGAGTTTTGGTAGGAGTGCGTTGAGTGCTACTTGCCCAAGTCCTTTACCTGTTTCTTTGTAAGTCTCAATTGACTTATTTAGAGCAAAGTTCCACCACCAGCGAGAACATCCAAATGTCTGCGCCAGTAGTGTTTGCTGTTCTTCTGTTGGGTACAAACGGACTTGAATTGCTTTGTGTAACACTCAGTATCACCTCCTTGATTTGTATATCTTACTATGAAATATATTTTCTAGTACAGTAGTAAAATAAAATAATTAACAACTCCGCACTTCGTGCCGCTACGCTAACAACCACCCCACTCCTTAATCAACCTGCGGTTGATATTAGTCGGGGATGGCATCATCGTTGTCCGGCTTATATCCCCACCTAACATTCGTATAGGTGGGGACTTACGCCGATTTCATTAAACTCCAGCAAAATTTTTGTCCGGTAAGATTTGGGATCAATTAAACCAGGAGGCGCATCAGTTTAGCTTTTTGTGTCTTGGTTAAATGGCAAATCCGCATTAATCGCTGCCATTTCCTGCTGTTCTAATTGATTAACTTCCCGAATATAAGGGCGAAGAATTTGGTCTAAACGATCATTGTAAAAACGGTGCAAACTGTAATTAGGCATAGCCGGAAAACCCCGGCGTTTTTTGTGTCTTCCCCCAGCACCGGGATCAAAGCTTTGGATACCGTTAGCGATCGCCCACTCAATGGGTGTATAGTAACAAGCATCAAAATGTAAGCAATCTATTTCTTGAAAACTACCCCAGTAGCGTCCATATAAGCGATCGCCTTTAAATAAACAAAAAGACATACCCACAGGTTGACTCTG
>PWQB01000470.1 GCA_003556955.1 Nostocaceae cyanobacterium CSSed10_463m | reverse complement strand
TCAAAATATTCAGGGCTGAGGCTATAACCTGTTTGATCACGAGCTTCGTGATCACCAAAGTATTGTGCATAACCTAAATAAACCCAATTGGCGATGAGATTATCATAACCAAAACTGGGCATTCTGTTCAGAAAATTTAGCCGCACACGTTCCGCGTTAATTTCTCTTTCTAGAACATCTAAAGAGACATCTTGTTTGCTTCTTAACAAAATTTGCAGTTGAGGAAACTGAATCAAGCCGACTCCCAACACACACAAACAGGCTACCAAAGGTGTAATTAAAGCTTGACGAGATAAAAATAACATCTTTAACTTGTCTCTCTAGAAGCAGTATATATTGTATATGATATTACTTTTATCTAATTTGTCAGAGCTGAACGCTGATTAAAAACAGCGCCTGGGGCGCTGCTAATTTCAAAATATTATACTACTAAGCACTCAGAATGTTGAACTCTTCAAGCGCTACCTGTGAAGGCAACTTCAGGGAATTTCAATTGAGCTTCTGCCATCGGTCGTCTTCTGCCTTCTTCTTGCCAGTAGTTAATTACTTCTGTGGCTTTATTCAGCAATTCGACACGATCTACATCAGTAATCCAGTGTTTGGACTCTAATTCCTTTTTTAACTCTTCCCAAGCATCATTGCGAGGCCAGAAAAAATACTTTGTCAAAGGACTTGTGCCTTTGCCTACGACTTGATCGACTGCTAGGGCAACGTTTTCGTCTAACCAAAGGATTTTAAGAATAAATTGGGTCAATCACACCTCCGAGGGATATCTGGGGATTAATACTAAGTTGCCGATCGCACGGGTGGAAATGATGCCCACTGTATATGCTGTGCGATCGCTTATTTTAACTCAATACTTCACCTGATGACCAAATAGTGATTGCAAATTGTTCAACCATCACCGATTAAAATTTAAAAGCTGCGTTCATCTTCCATCCCATGACAGAAAAATCTTCAGCAACAACTATTGTAGTTTTCGACATTGACGGTGTTATACGTGATGTCGGCAATTCCTACCGCCGAGCGCTGGCGGACACTGTAGAGCATTTTACCAACACAGCCTATCGTCCCACCCCAGGAGATATTGACCAGCTAAAATCCGAAGGACTCTGGAATAATGATTGGGAAGCTTCCCAAGAATTTATTTATCGCCACTTTGAATCTCTTGGACAAAATCGCCAGCAGTTGCAACTAGATTACAAAACTATTGTTGCCTTTTTTCAATCTCGTTATCGAGGCACAGACCCAGAAAATTGGAACGGGTATATCTGTGATGAACCTTTATTATTACAACCCAGCTATTTAGAACAACTCACAGAAGCAGGAATTAACTGGGGATTTTTCAGTGGTGCTACCCGTGCGTCTGCTACCTATGTTTTACATAAACGTCTAGGTTTACAGTCCCCCGTGTTAATTGCAATGGAAGATGCACCAGGTAAACCAGACCCCACTGGACTGTTTGCCACTATTGATTTGTTGAAGGCAGAAATAAATCATACCTCAGCAATCATCTATGTAGGAGATACCGTAGCTGATATGTATACAGTCAGGAAGGCGCGAGAGATACATCCTAACCGCAATTGGATTGGTGTGGGTATTCTACCGCCTCACGTCCAGGAAACAGCCGCCCATAGTGATGCTTATGGTGAAACACTACTAGCCGCAGGTGCAGCCATAGTTTTAAGTAACGTTGAACAACTACATCCAGCCAAAATAGCGGAAATATTACAAGACGTAGGGAAGAATTAACTTTCAAAAATCTAGTTTTCTTAATTACGAATTACGCACTCGCTACGAAAATCAAGGCTTTGAGATTGCTTCCCTACGGTCGCAATGACGAAAATACATTAGGGTTACGTAAGTCCTGTTAATTACGAATTACGCACTCGCTACGAAAATCAAGGCTTTGAGATTGCTTCCCTACGGTCGCAATGACGAAAATACATTAGAGGGTTACGTAAGTCCCGTTAATTACGAATTACGAATTATAAATTAGCTAAGATTGATCAAGCAATGGGTGCATGAATTAATGGCTAATACTAGCCTTGTTCCAATCATTGGGAAAATAATCAAAATGCCTGCACTTCAACTACCTGATGGCCCCAAAAATCACCCTTGGTTACAGACATACAAATGGCTAACTAGCCCTTTGGAATATATGGAAGACTGTGCGAAAACCTATGGTGATATTTTCACCCTCCGCATCGGCCCAGTTTTTCAGCCTCAAGTATTCGTCAGCAACCCTCAAATTATTCAGCAGATTTTTAGCACCGACCCCAAATATTTAGACTCTGGTGCAGCAGCTGGGTTTAAATCGCCTTTATTGGGAAATGAATCGCTACTATCCCTAGATGGTAAACCTCACCAGCGACAACGCAAGCTATTAACACCTCCCTTTCATGGTGAAAGAATGCTGGCTTATGGTGAGTTAATTCGTGATATCAGTCAGCAAGTAACTCATCAATGGCAAGTAGGTGAAACAGTTTCAATGCTGTCATCCATGCAAGCCATTTCCTTTCAAGTCATTTTAAAGGCTGTATTTGGTCTAGAGCAAGGGACACGTTACGAAAAGCTCAAGGAACTTTTAATTACTATCCTCAATCCCAAAAGACCTGCTTTAAGAGCATTTGCACTGCTTTTTCCCTCACTGCGCCGAGATTTAGGTGCGTGGAGTCCTTGGGGGGAATTTCTGCGTTTACGGCAGCAAATTGACCAACTTGTTTATGCTGAGATTCAAGAACGCAAAGCACAGCCTGATTCATCCCGGACTGATATTTTATCTTTAATGATGGCAACTCGTGATGAAGCGGGTGAGCCGATGACGGATGTGGAGTTACGTGATGAATTGATGACTTTATTGGTGGCAGGTCACGAAACTACTGCTACAGCATTGACTTGGGCGTTTTACTGGATTCACCATCAGCCACAGGTGCGTGAGAAATTATTGCAAGAGTTAGACACTCTGGGGGAACAACCCAACCCCAATGCAATTTTTCGCTTACCTTATTTGAATGCAGTTTGTTCGGAAACACTGCGTCTTTATCCAGTCACGATGTTAGTGTTAAATCGATTAGTGCAATCACCGCTACAGATTGGAGAATATCAGTTTGCACCAGGGACGTTATTAGTTCCTTGTGTGTATTTAACCCATCATCGGGAAGATTTATATCCTGATTCCAAGACATTTAAGCCAGAACGTTTTTTAGAAAGGCAGTTTTCCAGTTCTGAGTATATACCCTTTGGTGGTGGTAATCGTCGCTGTATTGGCATGGCTTTTGCCCTATTTGAAATGAAACTGGTGTTAGCTACAGTGCTGTCTCATTGGCAAATGGAGTTTGCGGATAGTCAACCAGTGCGGCCAGTCCGGAAGGGTATACTATTTGGCCCTCAAGGAGGTGTGCCAATGGTTGTGAAGGGCAGACGTGAGCAAAATCAGCTAGTCCCTGAAACTACCTCAGTCTAAAACGATGGGGGTGTGGTGCGATCGCCTAAATTGTACTGAGTCGCACCATGCCCATTTATAGCAAAGTGCTGAGTGCTGAGTGGGTAGGGGCGGGTTCAAGAGTCAGTCTGTGGTTCG